>CATPBV010000092.1 GCA_955652345.1 uncultured Solirubrobacteraceae bacterium
CGACGGTGACCCGAAGCTCGGAATCCCGACCTGCTGGGATCAGTGGTTTCCCGAGCTCGCTCGCGCCTACTCGATCGAGGGGGCCGAGATCCTGATCTACCCGACGGCGATCGGCTCCGAGCCAGACCACCCGGACTTCGACACCCAGCCGCTGTGGCAGCAGGTGATCGTCGCGAACGGGGTCGCGAACGCCACGTTCATGGTGGCCGTCAACCGCATCGGATTCGAAGAGCCGCTCACGTTCTATGGCTCGAGCTTCATCTCGGATCCGTACGGGCGGGTGCTGGCAAAGGCTCCCCGGGACCAGCCGGCGGTAATCGTCGCCGACCTCGATCTCGATCAGCGCCGTGACTGGCTCGAGCTCTTTCCGTTCCTCCGCACCCGCCGGCCGGATGCCTACCGGCTCCTGGTCGAGCCCGCTGCGGAGCGCGCTACATTGCCTGCATGACCTCCAGGCCCTGATGCCGCGCCCCCGGTGCTGCCGGCACCGGCACCGGCGCCCGGGTCGCGGCCCGAATTGCTGCGTTGCTCTTCCCTGGAGGTCAGTTGTCGTCCCACGGTTTCAACCCGATCCGCTCTGAAGAAGGCCACGACGTTGTAGCGATCTCGCTACGAGGAGTCGTCAAGCGCTTCAGCTCGGTCGTTGCGGTCGACGGACTCGATCTAGATGTGCCGGTCGGGACCTGCTTCGGGCTGCTCGGTCCCAATGGTGCCGGCAAGTCGACGACGATGCGGATGCTCACCGGGCAGGCGATCGCCGACGCCGGCAGCCTCGAGGTACTCGGTTTCCGTCTGCCGGAGCAGTCAAAGCCGGCGCGACTGCGGATGGGCGTGTGCCCGCAGGAGAGCAATCTGGATGTCGATCTGCGCGTCCGGGACGTGCTCGACACGTTCGCGCGCCTATACCGCGTCCCCTCGGCCCGCCGGCCGGTGGCGGTCGACCAAGCCCTTGCGCTGGCGCGCCTGACGGACCGTGCTCGCGACCGTGCTGTGACGCTGTCGGGCGGGATGCAGCGCCGGCTGCTGATTGCTCGTGCTCTGATCCACGACCCGGACCTGGTGCTGCTCGACGAGCCCACCGTCGGGCTCGATCCCCAGGTTCGCCAGCAGATCTGGTCGCTGATCCTCGCGCTGCGTGAGCGCGGGGCGACCGTGCTGATGTCGACGCACTACATCGAGGAGGCCGAGCGGCTGGCGGATCGTGTGGCGATCATGTCGAAGGGGCGGGTGGTCGCGGAGGGGAGCCCGGCCGAGCTGATCGCTGAGTACGCGGGTCGAGAGGTGATCGACGTCGAGGGCTCGCAGACCCAGCTGACCGACCTCCGCAGCCGCGCGGACGCTGCCGGGATCCTGACGAGACCCTCCGGGCCATCGCTCACCTACCTTCACGCCGACCAGGACGGTGATCGACGCCTGCCGGCCGGACGGCGCCGCGTGGCTACGCTCGAGGACGTGTTCGTCGCGCTCACCGGGGAGTACGTCGAATGACCTCGACGGGCGTGTCTCTTCGCCGCATCGAACCCGCTGGGGTGCTCGCGGTGGCCGCCCGGGAGTGGACGGTGTTCTGTTACTTCTGGCGCAACCAGACGTTCGCGGCTGTGGTCGAACCGATCGTCAACCTACTTGCGTTCGGCTTTGGCTTCGGCGCGCTCGTCTCGAAGATTGCGGGAATCCCCTACATCCAGTTCGTCGGAACCGGGGTGGTCGCCACCAGCGTGCTGTTCAGCGCCGTCTTCTCCGGCATGTTCGACTCCCTCTATAAGCGGCGCTACCAGCGAATCTACGACGCACTGCTTGCCGCGCCGGTCGACGTCGAGGAGATCGTGACCGGCGAGGTCCTGTTCCTCGGCACCCGGGCCGGGATCTACGGCATAGCGCCGCTGATCGTGGCGTTCTTCTTCGGGCTCACGCCCACGCCGGCGATGCTGCTGGTGCCGTTCATCAGCATCCTGACCGGGATCGGGTTCGCGGCGTTCGGCATGCTCTTCGCTGCGCTCGCTTCACGCTTCGATGACTTCAACTACGTCATCAGCGGGCTGATCACACCGTTGTTCTTGCTGGCCGGCGCGTTCTTCCCGCTCAATCAGCTGCCGGAGTGGTTGCGCGTTGCAGCACAACTGAACCCCCTGTATCACTGCATCGAGCTGGTTCGCCATTGTGCTTTCGGCCTGCAACCCGGCGCCGATCTGATCCACCTCGGGGCGCTGGCCGTGTTCGCGCTGCTGGCGTGGGCCGCGGCGGTGTGGCGGACCCGCGCTCGGCTGATCGACTGAACCGCGTTCAAGAGTCGCGCGCAGCGACCGATAACACGGCTAATTCGCAGTGCCAAGGCTGACCGTGCCTGTGAAGGCATCTGCGGATGTGTCGCGCATCCACGAAAGGAACCCATGCTTAGACGGATTTCCGGCGTCGCACCTATCGCCGCCCTCCTCAGCCTCGCCTTCGCCGCAACTGCCAGCGCGGACGTAATGCTCGGATCGGTCGGGATCCCGAGCGGGTCAACCGCCCAGGGCTGCCCCTCCGGCTCTGTCGCCGCCGAGCTCTCGTCCGCCACGGGCGTCGATTTCACTGTCCCCGCCGGTGGAGGTGCGATCGACCAATGGCAGACCAACACCACCGGCGCGACCCCGGGTGCCTTGGTCACGTTCTTGGTGCTGAGGCCGACGGCCGACAACCGCTACCTGATCGTCGGCGCCGACACCAAGACGCTTCCCAACCCGCTTCCGGTAGGTAACGTGGCTACGTTCCCGCTGTCCGCGCCGATCATCGTCGCGGGCGGCGAGACGCTGGGCCTAAACGCCCCCTCTCCGGGCGCCTGCTTGTGGTCTGGCGGCTCGACGCCGCCCGCCGACAGCCTCATCGGGCTGGCGCCGAACGGCACGCTCACCCCCGGCCAGACGATGACCCCGCAGATCGTGGGCGGCGCCGAGGTGATGAACCTCGCCGCCAACCTCGTCACCCGCCAGGATGTCGGAGTCACCGCGAGCGCGGTGCCGTCAACCGTGACCTTGGGCACCCCGGCGCTGCTCACCTCGACTGTCAGCAACGCCGGCCCCAGCTCCTCGCCTTTCAGCGTCGCGAGTGGGATCCCGGCTGGTCTGACGATCGACTCGGCAGCGGCGGGCTCAGGCTCCTGCACGATTAGCGCTCAGCAGGTGACGTGCACGATCACCGGCCTCGCGCCGGGGCAGAGTGTTCCGCTGGACATCGTGGTGACGCCAACCGTTGCGCGCGCCTACGCGTACAACGTATTGGCCGTGACCGGCGGCCTATGGCCAGATCCCAACCCGGCGAACAACAGCGCTTCGGCTCAGCTGATCGCGGTGCCGGCGCCGCTACATGCCTCCCAGTGCTTCGTTCCGAACCTCAAGGGTGTTCGGGCGCGAGTTGCCAAGAAGATGCTGAGCCTGCTCGGATGCCGGGTGGGGAAGGTCAAGCGCGTTCACAGCACAAGCGTCCCGAAGGGAGCGGTGATCAAAACCACTCCCCGAGCCGGCACCTACGCCGCCGGAAAGGTCGTGAACGTCCGGATCTCCTCCGGGCGAGGAGGGCACAAGCACCACTAGCGTTCTCCCGGAGCGCAGCGGTTGCCTGATCCGGCGTAAGCACAGCCCGGCGTTCGGGCGCACGGCCATTGCGGCGCCCGGACCTCTACCGTAGCGCCGATGGGACGGGTCATCGATGGCGTCGACGAGATCGTCGAGCCGGCGGACGCCGGTGGCTGACCGGGCTCTTCCGCCGGTCTTCGACGGGCACAACGATGCCCTCACCCGCGACGATCATGCTCTGCTCGCGTTGGGTCGCGAGGGAGGCGATCTCGACCTGCCGCGGATGCGGGCCGGTGGGATGCGGGGTGGCATCTTCGCGGTGTTCGCCTCCGGCGGCGATGAGGAGCGCGCACCCGTGCCGAGGGACGACGGAGTGATCGAGTTCGAGTTGTCGGCGCCGGTGGCGCACGAGCCCGCTTCGGCCGAGGCGACCTCGGCGGCGGGGAGGCTGCTGGCGCTCGAGCGCCAGGGAGAGCTACGAGTCGCGCGCGCAATCGCGGATGTCGATGCCGCTGCCCGCGACGACGAGCCGCCCGTCGCCGTACTCCACCTCGAGGGCGCGGAGGCGATCGATCCCGAGCTCGAGTCGCTCGATCTCTGGTATCAGGCGGGGCTCCGGTCGCTCGGACCGGTGTGGAGCCGTCCGAACGCGTTCGGTCACGGGGTGCAGTTCATCGCTCCCTCCTCGCCCGACACAGGGCCGGGGCTGACCGACCGCGGTCGCGCGCTGGCGAGCGCCTGCGCCGAGCTCGGCATCATGCTCGACGTCAGCCACCTGAACGAGGCCGGCTTCTGGGATCTCGCGCGCCTCGAGCTCGGTCCGATCGTCGCGACCCACTCCGCCGTGCATGCTCTGTGCGCGAGCTCCCGCAACCTGACCGATGGTCAGCTCGACGCGATCGGCGATTCCGGCGGATTGGTCGGGATCGTGTTCGCGTGCCCGTTCCTGCGTCCAGACTTCGCCGACGACGAGGACACTCCGCTCGAGCTGATCGCCTCGCACGCGCGTTACGTGGCTGACCGCATCGGCGTCGAGCACGTCGCACTCGGCTCCGACTTCGACGGCGCCACGATCCCGGCGCCGCTGGGGGACGTCGCGGGATTACCGAAGTTGCTCGGCGCCCTGATGCAGGCCGGGTTTGGCGACGGCGAGCTGTCCGCGATCGCCTGGGACAACTGGCGGCGAGTGCTGGCCGAGTGGTGGCGGGACGACGGGTCGAGCCGCTAGGCCACGCCGCGTGCGGGAGCCACCGACCGGCGGTCGAGTGCCAGCCGGTAGCCGTCGCCGAGTCGCCTGAGAGCGGCCTCCCAGGTTCGGTCCCGCGCCGCGTCCAGGCCACCCCGACGCAGGTGCTCCCGAAGTGGTCGGTCGCCGACGAGCGAGAGCACGGCATCGGCCAGAGCGCCGGCATTCGGAGCCGTCAGCAGGCCAGACTGCCCGTGGCTGATCAGCGATGCCGGGCCGCCACGTTCGACGGCGACAATCGGGAGCCCGCTGGCCTGTGCCTCGAGGATGACCTGGCCGAACGTGTCCGTCTCGCTGGCGAACAGGAACAGGTCGGCACTTGCATACACGCGCGCGAGCTCTTCGCCCTCGAGCCAGCCGAGGAAGGTTGCGGAACCCGGCAGTCGCTCCGCCAGCAGGCTCTCCTCCGGACCGCCTCCGGCGAGAATCAGGCGAAGCCGCGGATCCCGTCGCCGCGCCTCGAGGAACGCGTCGGCGAGTAGCTCGACGCCCTTCTCGCGAGTCAGCCGCCCGGCATAGAGCACGTTGATCTCGCCGGGCAGAAGTCCCGGCGCCGCAAGCGAGGGGCGAAAGCGACCGAGGTCCACGCCCCGATCCCACCGCGAGAGCCGCTCCAGCGGCACGCCCAGCTCGGACAGCCGCTCGTCGCTCGACGGGCTCGGTGATAGCACGGTGTCACACGCCCCGTAGAAGAACGCAAGCGCGATCCGCGCCAGCTGCTCGGCCTCCGGCCGGCCGCTCCGCAGCCCGGCGTACGCGGCCAGCTCCGTGTGGTAGGAACCCGCGATCGGGATTCCGAGCAGTCGGGCGAGCATCCACGCGGCGCAACCCGATGGCCCAGGGGAGCACACGTGAACGAGCTCATACCCGCCCTGGGCGATGGCCTCGACGATCGCGGGAACGCTGGGCACCCCGACGCGCAGACCGGGATACAACGGGATCTCCACTTCTGCGACCGTGCTGAGCCGCCGGTCGACACCGGCGTCGGTGCCGACGATCTCGACCTCGAAGCCCGGGACGCCGCGTTCGCGAACCTCCCTGATCGCGCTGGCGGCACCATGGACGGCATCCAGGCCGTCGGCTACGAGCGCTACCCGTGGCCGCTCGCTTTGGCCACGCTCCAAGCGTCGTTTCTCGGAGGTCAGGAACGCCTCGGCGGCCGCATACGGGATGACCGGGACGCAGGCGTCGAAGATGCGCAGCGCTCCATGTCGAAGCTCGAGCGCGCCAACGGCTACGGGCTTTGACACGTTCGCCTCGATTGTGGAGACCACCGTCCGCACGGCCGCGGCAAGCTTGCGTTCGTGAATACGGCGCGCTCGGCGCTCGAGGTCGGCGTGACTGAGCTGCCCGTCGGTGAGCGACTCGATCACGCCGGCGTGATCGTTCTCCTGACCCATCGCGGCTATCCACGCTCCGAGGAGAGCCCGGGCGTCTCCCGGTCCGAGGTCGCTGCGCGCACTCCCAGAGCGAGCTGCGCCCTCGCCCAGGAGTCGCTCCACGATCTTCAGAACCGCGGACGGATCCGCCGACTGGTCGCTGGCTTCGCGGCCGATGGTCCGGGTCGTGAGCGCGATCGCCGCATGGGCCCACTTGGCGGCGCTTCCCTGCGCTCCCTCCGTCACCGCGCGCCCCGCGCGCACATGCGCAAGGAACTCCTCGACGGTCGGCGCATGCGGAGTCTCGGTGAACGTCCGGCCGACGTCGATCCCGCCGTGGTCGTCCGTCCCCCCGATCCCGATGCCTCCATGGGTCTCGATATAGACGAACGCTGGGAGGTTCAGCTCCTTGGCCCTCGAGCCGTTTCGTGTCTCCCAGATGGGAAACAGCTCTGCGAGCCGGCGGCGGTGGCGCGCTGTCAGCGGTGCTTCTACGGCGTAGAACGGATGCGCGACCGCGGCGGTGATCTCGCGAGCGTGCAGGTAGGCAGCGCAGGCTTCGAGATCGTGGCTGTGTGCTTGTAGCCATTCGTGATCGTCGGGAGTGATCGCGTAGCAGAGGATGTGGACTGCCTGAGGCTCGCCCTTGAACCACGCCGTCAGCTCTTCGGAGATGAAGGTGTCGGGCAGATGGCCGAGCTCGAGCGCACCGGCGATCGTGTCGTGGTCGGTGAGCGTGACGAAGTCCATTCCGCGGCGCTTGGCCAGTCCATAGACCTCGGCGGGGTCGGTGGCGCATTCGGGGATCCCCAGGCTTCGCTGGACGCCGAGCTTCGAGAGCGCCGACGCCGAGGAGTGCACGTGCATGTCAATGCGAGTCGTCTCGTTCATGGCATAGACGTTCGCGGCGCATCGCCGCCGGCCAGTGAAGAGGGCGAGGAAGACCTGTGAATGTTTGGTTAACGCCGGAGGCGCTCGGGGGCCTTATTCTCCCAGGCATCGGCCAGCAGGCCCGCCAGCAGCTCCTCCGGAGCCCAGCGCAGATCGACCCTCACAGCCGCGAGCCGCTTTCCCCACCAGACCTCCTCGCAGATCTCCGGCGCGGCCTGAACGGCGGTGTGAATACCCGGCTCGTCGATCATCACGTTCATGTGGTGCTCATCCCACAGCGTGGCGAAGATGCGACCGGCGACCCGGAACGATGGGCGACCATGGTGGTCGAGCTCGACTGCCTCTGGCAGCGCGAGCGCGATCCGACGGGCTTGCTCGGGCGACAGCATCAGGCGATTCTTGCAGTGCGGGGTTCGCGCGCGCCCGGTCGCCAGGGATATCCTCGCGCCGTGCATTTCGGCGAGCTGACAGCGCCCGAGCAGCGCGTCCTCGGCTGCCTCATCGAGAAGCGGTGGACGACGCCCGACCAGTATCCGCTGTCGCTGAATGCGCTGCGTCTCGCCTGCAACCAGTCGACGAGCCGAGATCCGGTCACCGACTACGACGAGCCGACCGTCCGCGAGGCCGCGCAGCGCCTGTGCCGATACGGGCTTGCCCGCCTGGCGAGCGGACACGGCAGCCGGGCGACGAAGTACCGCCATCTCGCCGAGGAAGCTCTGGGTCTCGGACGCGAGGAGCTGGCGGTCCTGGCCGTGCTGCTGCTCCGCGGGCCACAGACGTCAGGCGAGCTCAAGGCCCGCATCGAGCGGATGGCCAGCCTTGCGTCACTGGGGGAGGTCGACAGGGTGCTTGGGGCGCTCGCGCAAGCCGGCTACGTCCAACGGCTCGAGCGCCGGCCCGGCCACAAGGAGGATCGTTTCGAGCAGCTGCTCGGATCGGCACGAGACGCGCAGCCCGAACGCGACGCGACGATGCACGCCGAGCGAGCTCTGACCGGGACAGGCACCGGGGCATCCGAGGATGAGGATCTCGCCGATCGAGTCCGGGCCATCGAGGCCGAGCTCGCCTCGCTGCGGGCGGAGCTCGCCTCGCTTCGCGATCAGGTCGGCAGCGCCAGCCCGACCAGATAGGTCGCGCCGCCGACGACGACTCCGGCGAGGGTCATCTCGAGACCGGCCGCCCACCAGGTCCGCAGCGTCACGAGTGACTTCGCGGCGCCGACCAGGAAGTGGGCGATCAGTGAGACGACGGCGGCGGCGACGATCGCGGCGGTGCCGGTGGTGATCATGAACGGGATGACCGGCACGATCGCGCCAAGGGCGGTGGAGACGCCTGCCGCGAGGGAGGCCTGCGCCGGGTTGCTGTCGGTGCCCCGCGTCCCGAACTCCTCCGCGACGAGCACCTGGAGCATCGCATCCGGGTGGCGGGCCATCCGCTCGGCCAGCTCATCCGCCGTCTGCTCGTCGATCCCTTTCAGTTGGTAGAAGAGCGAGAGCTCCTCCTTCTCCTCCTCGGGGTGCTCGACGATCTCCTGGCGCTCGCGCTCGATGTTGGCGGCCGCCACCTCCGCTTCGGAGCGC
Organism: uncultured Solirubrobacteraceae bacterium; assembly: GCA_955652345.1. GTDB lineage: Bacteria > Actinomycetota > Thermoleophilia > Solirubrobacterales > Solirubrobacteraceae > Palsa-465. The sequence continues at coordinate 8,645 of CATPBV010000092.1, forward strand.
TCCGCGAGGAACGCTCCGGTCGCCATCGACAGCGCCGACGCGATTGCGCCGGCCAGACCGGCGGTGAGCACCGAGCTCGAGCCCCCTGTTGCTCCCGAGACGCCGGCGACGATCCCGAACACGGCGGCCAGGCCGTCGTTGGCGCCATAGATCGCACCTGAGATCCAGCCTCCGCCGGTGCGGTGCCACTTCTCCCGTCCCAGAATCATGTCGAGGCGTGCCCGGGCGCCGGGGACGGCGATCGGCGGGCCATCGTCCGCGACGGAGCCGCGTCCGCGGCTGCCGGTTCCACCGTCTCGGATGTCTTCGAGCGCGAGCGAGTGCGAACGCTCGTCCTTACGGATCTCGCGCAGAAGGCGATCAGTGTCGGCGTCTCCGGTCGAGCGCTTGTAGAGATCGTCGACCTCGTCGTCCTCGGCAGCCTCGCGGGCGGCCAGCAGCCTGTCGACCGGCGCGATCCGAGCCTGAAGCCGCAACCACAGCGGAAGGCGAACGCTCGCCGCGTCGGGCACCGGGATCTGGAGCTCTTGCATTCGCTGTTCCAGGCGGCGGCGATGGCCGCTTTCGGCCTCGGACATGCGGCGGAGGATCTCGGCCTCGCGATCGGCCAGGCGGCGGGCGATCAGCTCATAGACAGCACCGGCGACGATCTCGCCTTCCCAGGCTTTCAGCAGGCGTGCTCGGACGTCCTCGGTCGCCTCGTTCATTTGCGATCAGCGTACCCGGGAGGCGGCTCGCCGCCAGAGCGGACCGCTAGCCTTGCGACAGGTGTCCGGCTGCAAGACGACGCGCGCGCTCGGGATCCTTGCAGCGCTCGTGCTGACCGCGGGCTGCGGCGGTAGCAGCGGATCCACGAGCACCGGTACGCACTCGGCGGAACCCCAGGCCCCCGTGCAGGCCGCTACGCGCACGGTCCCGACACTGATCCCGCCGGCAGGCGCTTCGGTTCGCAGTGTCCAGGTCCCGGTCCTCACCTACCACCGCGTCGCGCCGCTCAGCGCGGTCGGCCAGCTCGACCTGAAGGTCGACCCGGCGAACTTCGCCGCCGAGCTTCAAGCGCTGCATGACGCCGGGTATCACACGATCACTCAGGCGCAGCTGTTCGACGCGGTGTACCGAGGCGCGTCGCTGCCATCGCATCCGATCATCATCTCCGTCGACGACGGCTACGTCGACGATGTCCGCACGATCCTGCCGGCCCTCGAGCGCTGGCACATGGTCGCCACCTTCTTCGTGATCACCGGCCGGATGAA
>CATPBV010000093.1 GCA_955652345.1 uncultured Solirubrobacteraceae bacterium
CGCTCGAGCAGCTCCGCGAACGTCGGGTTGCCCCCGAGACGGGCGCGGACGACGACAGTGTTGGCCAAGAAGCCGACGAGATTCTCGAGATCCGGATCCTCGCGATTGGCCATCGGGCTGCCGAGGAGGATGTCGTGCTGTCCGGTGCGGCGGTAAAGCAGGGTGGCGAATGCCGCAAACAGCAGCATGTACGGCGTGACCCGCTGCGCCTGGCAGGCCTCCCTAACCTGGTCTGCCTCCTCGACGGAGAGCTGCCGCCGCAGAGTGGCGCCGTCGAACGTCTGTACAGGCGGCCGTGGATGATCGGTCCGCAGGTCAAGCACGGTGGGCGCCCCTGCCAGCGTCGAGCGCCAGAAGTCGAGCTCCCGCTCGAGCGTCTCGCCCTGCAGGCGCTCGTGCTGCGAGGTCGCGAAGTCGCCGTAGTGCTTGCGCAGCTCTCTGAGCTCCGGCAGCCGGTGCTCCGACAGCGCTTGGTAGGTCTCGCCAAGATCCTGGTAGAGCACCTCGACCGCGCGCGCGTCGAACGCGATGTGGTGCATCTGGAACAGGATGACGTAAGTCGCCTCGTCCACACGAAAGAGCGTCGTACGCAGCGGCGCTTGCTGCGCGAGCTCGAAAGGACGCCGGGCACGTTGCACCATCACACGGCGAAGCTCCGCTGGATCCCCGAGCGACGTAGCCGAGAGATCCTCGAAGGGCAGCTCCAGATCATCGAGCACTACCTGGCGCGCGGACTCCTCATCCCAGCGGAGCACCGTCCGGAGCGCCTCGTGGCGCCTGAACACGGCCGCCAGCGCGCGGCGAAGCACGTCGCGATCGAGCTCGCCTTCGACTCGGATCGCGAGCGCCGAGTTGTAGACCGCGTTGTCCGGCGAGAGTTGGTCGAAGAAAAGGAGCTGCTGCTGTTGGAACGACAGCGGGTACTCCGCAGCGCGCGGCCGGGACGGAGCGACATCACCCGCATCATGCCCCGCCCCATTCACGCCGGCCCCCGCTTCGGCGAGATGCCGAGCAAATGCCTCGACCGTCGGATACTCGAACAACGCCCTCACGGACACATCCGCGTTCGCCGACTCCCGTACGCGCGCGATGACCCGCGCCGCAAGCAGGGAGTGTCCGCCAAGATCGAAGAAGTTGTCGTTTGCTCCGACCCGCTCGGCACCGAGGACAGCTCCCCAGATCTCCGCCACGCGCCGCTCGATCGGAGTTCGCGGGTCGACGAAGCCAACCTCCGGGCGCCGCTCCCACTCCGGAGCAGGAAGAGCCCTCCGATCGAGCTTCCCGTTCGTGGTCAGCGGCAGCTCCGGGGCGAACGTGATCGACGTCGGAACCATGTATTCCGGGAGCCTGTCCTTGAGGTGGTCAACCAGCTGCTCTCGCAGCCCATCGTTCGCGCCAGGTGTGGCTGGCACTACGTACGCGGCGAGTCGCAGGTCCCCGGGTGCGAACTCGACCGGCACGACCGCGCAGTCGGCGACTGCCGCGTGCTCCTCGAGGACCGCCCGGATCTCGCCGAGCTCGATCCGGAAGCCGCGAATCTTGACCTGGTCATCCATCCGCCCAAGGAACGCCACCTCGCCGTCCGACATGCGGCGCGCCAGGTCACCAGACCGATATAGGCGTCCCGATTCGAACGGGTTCTCGAGAAAGCGCTGCGCGGTGAGCTCCGGCCTGTTCAGATAGCCACGAGTCACGCCGCCGCCGCCGACGTAGATCTCGCCTGCCACGCCGACCGGCACAGGCTCTCCCGCCGGGTCGAGCAGGTACAGGCTGAGGTCGGGAATCGGAACGCCGATCGGACTCACATCACGCTCGCAATCCGCCCGTCTCATCACCCGGTAGGTCGAGTGCACCGTCGTCTCGGTGATTCCGTACATGTTCACGAGCGCGGCGCCGCCTTCCCCGAAGCTCTCGAACCACGGCCGCAGCGATCCAGGTGCCAGGGCTTCGCCCGCGAACACGACATAGCGCAGGACGAGCTCATCAGCGCGGCGAAGGAGTGCACCTTGGGTGAACGTGAACAGGCTCGGGGTCGCACACAGCACCGTCACTCGCTCGTCTGCGACCAGCGCGGCCATCGCATCGGGCGAGCGAGTCACCCAGAAGGGCGAGACGACAATCCGTCCGCCATGCGCAAGCGCGCCCCACAGCTCCCACACGCTGACGTCGAAGGCGTAGGAGTGGGCTAGAACCCAGGTGTCGGCCTCGTTGAAGCCGTACCAGTGCTCGGTGGCGGTGAACAGGCGGGCGATCTGGCGGTGCTCGACCTGTACGCCCTTCGGCTGTCCAGTGGATCCCGACGTATAGATGACGTATGCGAGATTGTCCGGCGTCGTCAGCAGCGGCGGGTCGGATGGGCTGTGCTCCTCGGCCACCGAGTCCTCGCGGTCGAGGCAGAGCACGGTCGCCGTGTGTTCCGGGAGCCGGCCGAGCAACCGCTCCTGGGTCAAGACGACCGGCGCGTTCGTGTCCGACAGCACGAACGAGATACGAGCGGCCGGATACTCGGGATCGAGTGGAACGTAGGCACCTCCGGCCTTCAGCACAGCGAGGACCGAGATCACCAGCTCGAACGAGCGCTCGAGGAACAGCGCGACCAGCGACTCCGGCCCGATGCCAAGCTTGCGCAGCTGGTCGGCGAGGCGGTTCGCGCGCTCGTTCAGCTCCCGGTAGGTGAGCGTCTCGCCCTCGAAGGTCACTGCCGGAGCGTCCGGGCGGCGCATCGCCTGCGCCTCGAACAGGGTGTGCATGCACGCAACCGGAGAGTCGTCGGAGAGCGCACGCGATTGGGCCAGCAGCTCCCCACGCTCGCGGTCATCCAGCATCCGCAGCTCGGAGATCCGGGCCAGCGGTTGCCGCATCCCGGCGCGCAGCAGTGCGACGAAATGGCGCTCCATGCGCTCGATCGTCGCCGGCTCGAACAGGTCGGTGCTGTACTCCCAAACCAGCTCGTAGCCGTCAGGTGCGTCCTCGATCCACAGATGCAGATCGGTGCGGGAAGCACGCAGGTCGGCGTGGAACGGCTCTGCACCCTGAAGGTCGAGGGACGCGTGGGGGCGAAAGACGAGCAGCACCTGGAAGATCGGGTTGCGGCTCAGGTCAGGCTCGAGCTGGAGCTCGGCGACAAGCCGCTCGAACGGCGCCTCCTGGTGCGCCACCCCGTCCAGCACCACCCGACGCACGCGCCCCAGCAGCTCGCGAAACGTCGGATCTCCCGACAGGTCGTTGCGAAGCACGATCGTGTTGGCGAGCAGGCCGACGACGTTCTCGAGCTCGGGCCGGTCACGGCCGGCGGTCGTCGATCCGACCATGATCGTCTCCTGGCCGCTGTAGCGATGAAGAAGAACATCGAACGCAGCCAGGACCGTCGCGAACGGTGTCGCTCCCTCAGCTCGACTGAAGGTACCGATCTGCTCGCTCGTCGAGCGATCGAGTCGCGAGCGACGGCCGCCGCCGCGGTAGCTCGTGACCGCGGGTCGAGGGTGATCGGTGGGCAGGTCGAGCGCGGCCGGTATGTCCGCGAGCCGCTCGCGCCACGGGGCGATCGCGTCCTCGAGCGCCTGCCCGACGAGCCGCTTCCGCTGCCACCGAGCGAAGTCCGAGTACTGCAGCGCAGTCTCCGGCAGGTGTCGCTCCTCGCCGCGGGAGTACGCGCGGTACAGCTCGCCGAGCTCCCGAAACACCACCACATGCGACAGGCCGTCGCATACGTTGTGGTGAAACACGAGCTGCAGCACCTGGTCGTCGGGAGCGACCCGGATCAGCACCGCTCGGACGAGCGGCGCGCGCTCGAGGTCGAACGGCGCGGCGGTCAGCTCCGCGGCGATCAGCCGCAGCTCCTCCTCCCCAGCTGCGTCGATGCGTTGCAGCTCGAGCACGACGTCCTCGGCGACCACCTGCACGGGCACGCCGTCCTGGACCGCGAACGAGGTGCGCAGGGCCGAGTGGCGGCGCACGATCTCCTGCAGAGCTCGCTCGAGCGCGAACGCGTCGAGCGGGGCCCGAATCCGCGCGCCGACCGCCTCGTTGTAGGCGCCGGTGCCCCCGGCGAGCTGATCGACGAACCACAGCCGCTCCTGGGCAAAAGCGCACGGGGCCGTGCCGCTTGCGGGGCCCCGTTCGAGCATCGGCCCCGCCCCGTCGCTCTGGACGCGTGCGCGTTGCACCGCCTCGGCAAGGGCCGCCACCGTCGCGGTATCGAGGAAATC
>CATPBV010000094.1 GCA_955652345.1 uncultured Solirubrobacteraceae bacterium
CCAGGAACCACTAGCCACCGAACTCGTCCGCAACTGCCTGGAAGAGCCCAAGCTGCTTCGCCAGCGCGTCGCCGCCATAGGCCGGAACGACGCCAAGCGAGTCGATGATCGCCCCCGCGCGAGCGACGAGGCGCTCGAATTCATCGCTGAACCTGATGTCGGCGAGCGCTTTGCGCTCGCCGTGCAGAACCACGAAGCCGTCCAAGTCACCCCCATGGGGCCCGAGCAACAGGACGTCGAAGCGCTCGATCCTGCCGTCCTGCTGAAGCTTGCCGTAGTACTCCATCGACTCCTGGAACACCTGCAGCGCCTGCTTCTCTCGACCGCGGACGACCGCACCCCAGCCGATGAACAAAGCCTCGCCAGCCATCATGTCCTCCTATGCAGTTGCCGTTGGCGCAGCCTATCCGGCTGAGCATCGGCCGCGTGTCTGAGGTGTGAATGCGACGATCGCGTGGAAGACCCCTTTCTACCGTCGAAGATTGGAGTAGCTATGAAGACCCGCAGGCTTGCGTCGCTCGAGGTTTCCGCCCTCGGGCTTGGATGTATGGGGATGTCCGCCTTCTATGGGTCGACGGATGAGGGCGAAGCGATCGCAACCATCCAGCGCGCGTTGGAGCTCGGGATCAACTTCCTTGACACAGCGCAGCTGTATGGACCGATGACCAACGAGGAGCTGGTGGGCCGCGCGATCAAGGGTCGTCGTGAGGAGTACGTGATCGCGACGAAGTTCGCACGGCGGATCGAGCCCACGACGAAGCCGGGTGACATGTCCACGATCGGTCCGCTCGACGGCTCGGCCGAGCATGTCCGCAGCTCGATCGAGGGTTCGCTCGAGCGGCTTGGCACCGATCACGTCGACCTCTACTACCAGCACCGGGTCGACCCCAATGTGCCGATCGAGGAGACGGTCGGGGCGATGGCGGAGCTCGTGGCGCAGGGAAAGGTGCGCCACCTCGGACTCAGCGAGGCCGCGCCGGACACGATCCGCCGCGCCCACGCCGTCCATCCGATTACCGCTGTGCAGACTGAGTACTCCCTGTGGTCGCGAGACCCGGAAGCCGAGGTGCTGCCAACCTGCCGCGAGCTCGGGATCGGATTCGTGCCCTACTCGCCGCTCGGCCGAGGCTTTCTGTCCGGACGCTTCAAGTCACCGGAGGAGCTCGACGAGAACGACTTCCGGCGCCGCGGCCCGCGCTTCACCGGCGAGAACCTCGACTCGAACCTCAAGCTCGCGGCGAAGGTCGCGGAGATCGCCGAGGAGAAGGGGATCACTCCCGCTCAGCTGGCGCTCGCGTGGGTGCTGGCCCAAGGCGAAGATCTGGTGCCGATTCCAGGGACGAAGCGGCGCCGCTACCTGGAGGAGAATGCGGCCGCGGCCGACATCGAGCTGACGGACGAAGACCTCGCTCGGATCGAAGCGGAATTGCCCTCGGTGGCGGGGGCGCGCTACGACGAGGCCGGGATGGACTCGGTCAACCTGTAAGCGCCGTTGGGGATTTGACGGCGCGGAGCGAGTTGACCTGCACAACGCGGGCGCGGGATACTCGCGCCTGTCCCGGCGTAATCCGAAAGGAGTCGTGACAATGTGGGCGCGAGTGGCGAGATTCGACGGCGATCCTGCGGACATCGACGACAGGATCGGGCGGCTTCGCGACACGATCGAGTCCGGCGCTTTGCCGCCCGAGGTTGCGCAGGCGAAGCTCCTGATGCTTGTTGACCACGAATCTGGCGGCGTGCTCGGAGTGACCTTGTTCGAGAGTGAGGAGGCGCTGCGCAAGGGCGACGCAGCAATGAACGCCGGCGCAGGCCATGTCGGCAGTCGCGCGTCGGTCGACTTCTACGAGGTGCCCATCCACACCCTGTAGCCCCGGCTCACGCTTGCCAGCGACAGTCGGGACGGATCCGAACACAGCTAACCACGAGCTGCCGCCGTCGGGCTTGCCCGACGATCGATGAGTTCGCGGCGATCGCGAGGTCTACACCCAAACATCGATATGGAGGTGACCAATGGGAGCAATACGCGTGCACGAATTCATGAGCCTCGACGGCGTGATCGACGCCCCGACGTGGACGTTCGACTACGGCTTTGACCCTCGGATGGGAGAGGACCTAGGCGCGCTCACCGCACGGTGCCGAGGCATTCTGCTCGGGCGCAGCACCTACGAGATGTTCGAGCCGGCGTGGTCGACGCGGACTGTGGAGGACGATCCCGGGGCGCCGTTCTTCAACGACACCACCAAGTACGTCGTCTCGGCGACGCTCACGACTGCGACCTGGAGGAACTCGAAGATCATCGGGCCGTACGACCCCGATGCGATCCGCACGCTCAAGGACGAGGTCGACGGCGACCTCTACGTCAGCGGCAGTGGCAAGCTCGTCCGAGCGATGCTCGCCGATAGCCTGGTTGACGAGCTGCATTTGTTCGTCTACCCGCTCACTCGCGGGTCCGGCCCCCGGCCTTTCCCAAAGGACGCCGCGCCCAGCAAGCTGTCGCTGGCGAACTGTCAGTCGTACGAAAATAGTGTGGTGTATCTCGCGTACCGGCCAGCGTAATCCGCGGGCGCCTGCTGTCACGGCACGGGCAGCCCCGGTGTCTGCCCGGCGCTTTAGCAGGTGCGGTTGAGAGTGAGGCTGTGGGTAAAGTCGACCGCCTGGTACCCCCGGGCGTATACGCTCCCCTTCGAGCTCAGCGGGCCGTTAGGGGGTCCGGCGCCGAAGAACACGACGTTGCGGCCTTGTGTGAGTGTCTGCTGGAACTTGTTCAGGACAAATCCCGAGAGCGTCGCGTTGGTCGGGCCTGAGTAGTCGACCACTCCATACAGGTTGTCGCTGCCGCCGCAGCCAACCGCACCATTGACCGTGGCGGCATCGGAGTAAATCGTCGTTCGCGGCGCTACCAGAACACACCCGATCCCGCGGAGGTTCGGCTCTCGCACTCAACGTGGGTGAGGACTGCCCTAGTCGCCCACGTTGCCGGGGCCACACCAAGTGATTCGGTACCGTTTGAGCGATGGGTGACACAGCCGCCACGATCTATGAGTGGGGCGGTGGACAGGAAGCGTTCGTGCGCTGGCTGAACCGGTTCTATGACCTCGTTGAGCTCGAAGCTCCCGAGATCGTTGCGATGTTCGGCGGGCGGGTGAGCGAAGAGCATCGCGCCCACGTGACGGACTGGTGGGTGGAGGTGATGGGCGGCCCGGCCGTCTATAGCGAGCGGCGCGGAGGCTACGAGCACATGCTCGCCCGCCATCATGACCTCGCGATCACGGCGGAACAGCGCCTGGCGTTCGTCACTCTGCTCAGCCGGGCTGCCGACGACGCCGGGCTGCCGGCCGATCCCGAGTTCCGCGCCGCGATCATGGGCTACGCCGAGTGGGGCACGCGCTTGGCCGCCCACAACTCTCAGCCAGGGGCACAGGCGGTCCCCCACGCACCGGTGCCGCGATGGGGGTGGGGAGTCGCGCCACCGTACGAGCCGCGCTCCTGAAGCGTCCACGTGGAGACGCTCGGAGAGCGCTCAGACGTCCACGCCGAGGCTGATCGGCGGATCGGGGCCATCGTCTCGTCAGGATCGGTGGTGAGGAACTCGAGGATCACGGCGTTGCACAACCCTGGCTTCTCGACAAGGAGCCCGTGAGAGGTGCCGGCTGATCTACCGTCGCTCGCAAGTCATGTGCTCTGTTTGACCGCCGGCGCCAGCAGAACCAATCGGAGCTGCTGATCTCGTTGCGAGTTGCTGCCGGCGTGGCTACGCTGCGCCCAGCGATGGCCACGGCGATGGCAACGCTCGGGCACCCGGTACGCGTCAGCCGGCGCGCGATTGTTCTGGTGGCACTGTCAGCGTTCACGGCCGCGTTGATCGCCTATCTAGTCGTGGAAATTCCGGTTGCTGCGCCGTTGCCCGGCGGCCATCTGCTGTTGTTCTGCCCGCTCGCGCCGCTGCCGCTGCCACGCGGACAGATCTCACAGCACTGGTCGGTCGCGGTCGCTGGGGCGCTGACCGTGCTCGCCGTCGACACCTTCGCTGCGTCGATCGCAGTGCGCCGCGGGCGCGCGGCGGCGCACGGGTCTCCGCCGCCGACGTCGGCACGCTCGCCGCTGCGCTTGGAGCGTGTGCCGCTCCGAGCGGCAGCCATCGCCGGAGCGGCGTCACTCACGCTGCTCGTGGCCGGCGTGAGTCAGGGCTACGCGATGTGGATCCCGGTCGGATTGGCGCTGCTGCCCTGGATCCCGCTCATCACCATGGA
>CATPBV010000095.1 GCA_955652345.1 uncultured Solirubrobacteraceae bacterium
CTGGTAGACGTCGAGTGCAATGCGCTCGACGACTACCAGCCCGATGCGGTGCTGTCACTCGGGATCTCGGGCGCGAGCACGCTCGCGGAGCTGGCGCTCCGCAGCAACCGGTGGTTCACGCCGCATACATGGACGAACGGGCTCGGACTGGTGGCCAACCTGCATCTGTGCGCCGGGGTCGGCGGCGGCCCTTACCTCGAATACCCGTACGACCCGCCCGCGTGGACGCCGGCGCGCCGCGACTTCATGCTCGCGGAGTCGGTGGCGATCGATTCCGAGGGCATGCTCAGGGTGCCGGCCGGCCCGGGACTCGGCGTCGAGCTCGACGAGGAGGCGGTCGCGTTCCACACCGTCGACCGCGCGGAGGTCAGAGCGTGAGGGCGGTCGGGTTCATCGGCCTGGGGAACATGGGCGGGCCGATGTGTGGCCATCTGGTGCGCGCCGGGTTCGACGTGTGCGCCTACGACATCGACGCGACCGCGCACGCTCGCGCTCGCGACGTCGGCGCGCGGGCCGCCGGCTCGGCCGCCGAATGTGCGCGCGACGTCGAGGCTTTGATCACGATGCTTCCGGGGCCGGCGCAGGTCGAGCAGGTGTGGCTGGGCGACGGCGGGGTGATGGACGCGCTCCCGCCCGGATCGCTCGGGGTCGACATGAGCACGAGCTCGCGCGCGGTCGGGGAGCTCCTGCTCGACGCCGCACGCCGGCGCGGGATCGAGCTGCTCGACGCTCCCGTCGCCGGACAGTCGATCGGCGCCCAGGCGGGCACGCTCGCGATCTATGCCGGCGGCTCAGACTCGGCGTTTGAGCGTGGCCGGCCGCTGTTCGAGGCGGTCGGCGACCCCGAGCGGATCCTCCACGTCGGCGGCCACGGCGCCGGCTACACGGTCAAGCTGCTGCTCAACCTGACGTGGTTCATCCAGGCCGTGGCGACCGGGGAAGTGCTGACGGTCGGGGTTAGGGCCGGCGTTCAGCTCGGCAAGCTCTACGAGGCGCTGGTGCGCTCCCCGGCCAACTCGAACTTCCTCGAGCGAGACGTGCGGATGGTGCTCGACGACGGCGCCTACGACGAGGCCTTCCCGATGCGGCTCGTGACCAAGGATCTGGGGCTCGCGGTCGAGCTGGCCCGCGACGTCGGGATGCCCGTCGAGTTGACCGCGCTGGTCGAGCAGATCCACCGCCGGGCGCGGGTGCTCTACGGCGACGACGCGGGCGAGATCAGCGCGATCCGCCTGTACGAGGACCTCGCGGGAGTCGAGCTGCGCCTGACCAAGTAGCGCGACTATCGCGCTACCGCGGGGTGTCGATTCGCTCGTAGACGAGCCGCATGCCGACCGGCCGTAGCGTTCCCTCGGCGATTCCGGCGCGCTCCGGTCGGGCCAGGTCCTCCCGGCCCAGCTCGAGCGCCAGATACGCGGTCGGCTCGCGCACGAGCAGGGCAAAGCGAGCCGCGAGTGCCCGCTCGAGCGCGGCGAGCGGGATCACATCCGAGTAGTCGTGGTCGAACTGTCCGCGGGCCCCGTGCTCTGCAAGCCAGCGACGCGCCCCCTCGTCGAGATGCTCGACGGCGAACTCGGAGAGGACGAGCCGCGCGCCCGATCGAAGGTTTGAATGCAGGCTGGCCGCCGCACGCTCGGGGTCGGCGACGTGATGTAGCGAGCCGACGGCGACCGCGGCGTCGAATGGCTCGGTCGGCCGGAAGTCCTCGATCGTGGTGCGCTGAAAGCAGTCACCCTCCGGGGCGTGCGGGTCGATACCGACCATCTCGAATCCAGCGCTCAGCAGATGGAGCGTGAGCGAGCCGTCGCCGCACCCGACCTCCACCACGCGCGCCGGGGGCGGTGGCAGCCATCGTTCGATGAACGCGAGCAGGTCGGCGGTGAGGTGCGACAACGGCGGCTCAGCGGGCCCGCACGGGCGCGAGCACGACACTCGCCGAGGCGCAGGTCGCGAGCGCGTATGGGACGTCATCCGGCGCGATTCCAGCCATATCCGGACCTTCGAGACCGATCTCGATCTCCGGCGCGGGCGCGGTCAGGCCGAGGCTGGCGCGGCCGCCCTCTACCAGTCGCTCCCACAGCTTGCCGTCAGTCGCCGCCAGCAGCGCGTAGCGGGTCTCACCCTCGCGGCGGGCGCCCGTCTCCAGCTCTCGCACCTCTTCGAACGGGTCGATGCGGACTTGCGAGTCAGAGCCGAGCGCGTAGCGGACGCCGGCGTCGCGATACGCAAGCGCAGGCTGGTAGCCGTCGCCGAGGTTGCCCTCGGTCGTCGGACAAGCCACGACGATCGTGCCGCTCGACGCGAGCAGCGCGATGTCGCTCTCGGATACGTGGATGCCGTGGACCACGCTCGCGCGCGGCCCCAGGAAGCCGCAGCGCTCGAGCAGCTCGATCGGCGTACATCCGTGCTCATCGAGGCACTCGGCGAGCTCGCGACGCTGCTCGCAGGCGTGGACATGGCGAGCCAGCTCGTGACGCTCGGCATACGCGGCGACGGCCTCGATCCAGCTTGCGGGAACGGCCCGCACGCTGTGCACCGCGACTCCCACGTGCACACCCTCTCGCCCGGAGGCCCAGACGCGCAGCTCGTCCACGCGCTCGATGAAGGTCTCGACGTTCGGATCGCAAAAGCGAAGCTGGCCCTGGGAGGGGGGGACCCCCGGTCCCGCTCGGTGGTAGGCCGCGGGCAGCAGCACGATCTCGAGCCCGACCGACAGCGCCGCTTCCGCGAGCGCGATCGCCATCGCGTTGCGCTCGCCGTACGGTCGCCCATCGGGCTGGTGGTGGACGTAGTGAAACTCCCCAACGGCGCCGTACCCTGCGTCCGCCATCTCCTGGTAGCAGCGCTTTCCGACGGCGTGCATCGCGTCGGGATCGTGCTTGCCGGCCAGCCGGTACATCTCGGTGCGCCACGCCCAGAAGTCGTCGTCCGGGTGGGCGCGCTCGCCGACCCCGCGAAGCTCGATCTGGAACGCGTGGCTGTGGGCGTTGACCATCGCCGGGATCCTCATCGCGGCTCGATCCTCCAGGCGGCGTCCTCCCGGACATACGCCGGCTCGCCCCCCACGAACACCGCCGCCACCGGGTTGTGCCCGAGGCGGTAGGCGACGTGCTCGGCCGGCGCGTCGAGCAGCACCAGGTCCGCCCGCTTGCCGACTTCGATCGAGCCAACCTCATCCGAGAGCCCCAATACCCAGGCCGCGTTCAACGTCAGGGCCAGCAGCGACTCGCGGGTGCTGAGGCCGTAGCGGCGTACTCCGAGCCCTGCGATAAGCGGCAGCGAGAAGATCGGCGAGGTCCCGGGATTGGCGTCCGTGGCGAGCACGACGATCGCGCCGGCGTCGATCAGGTCGCGCCCCGGGGCGCAGGCCTCGGCGCCCATGAACTCCGCGCCCGGCAGCAGCACCGCCGCGCACTCGGATTCGGCGAGCGGGCGCACGTCGTCGGGGTGAAGCCGTGACAGGTGATCCACCGAGCGGGCGCCGTACCTGAGCGCGACGGGTACCGAGCGCATCGTCGCGAACTGCTCGACGTGCGCGCGCAGCGCCACGCCATGAGCCTGCGCGAGCCGCCCCATCCGCTCGAGGTGCTCATTGCCGAACGCGATCGACTCGACGAAGATGTCGACCGCGCTCGCGAGCTCCAGCGCTGCCGGCGCCATCGCCTCGACCTCGTCCATCCACGAGTCCGCGGTGAAGCCTGTGGGGACCGCGTGGGCGAGCAGCGCGGTTCGCGTCGTCGTCTGCTCGACTTCCGAGTCGAGCCGCTGCGCCAGCGACAGGGCCCGCAGCTCCCCTTCTCGCGAGAGCCCGTAGCCGGACTTGCACTCGAACGTGGTGGTCCCTGTTCGAAGCATCTCCGAGGCGAGCTCGCGAGCCTGGCGGAGCACGTCCTCGTCGGATGCCTCCGCCAGTGCCCTCGACGAGGAGGCGATTCCGCCGCCTGCACGGGATATCTCCTCGTACGGGACGCCCGTGACCTTCTGCTCGTACTCCTGCGCCCGCCAGCCTGCGAACGGGAGGTGGGTGTGACAGTCGATCAGGCCGGGGAGGAGCGCGCAGCCGCTTGCGTCGACCTGAAGCTCGGCGGCGGGGTCGGGCTCGAGCGCGACGATCCGCCCGTCGCCGGTGAGGAGGCCTCCCGGCTCGAGCAGCAGCTCACCCGCGCGGTCCGAGCGCAGGTACCCGAGTCCCGACTCGGGCGGCGCGAGCACCTGCGCGGCGTCGCGGAACGAGATCATTCAGCCTGCATCGGGATCCGCAGCCCGTGGGCGCGGGCCGACTCGATCGCCTGCTCGTAGCCGGCGTCGGCGTGTCGGAGGATGCCCAGGCCCGGATCGGCCTTCAACGTGCGCTCGAGTCGCGCGGCCGCCAGGTCCGTTCCGTCGGCTACGCACACCTGGCCGGCGTGGATCGACTTTCCCATCCCGACCCCGCCGCCGTGATGGATCGAGACCCAGCTGGCGCCACAGGCGGTGTTCACCATCGCGTTCAGCAGCGGCCAGTCCGCGATCGCGTCCGACCCGTCCGCCATCGCCTCGGTCTCGCGCTGCGGCGAGGCGACCGACCCGGTGTCGAGGTGGTCGCGCCCGATCACGATCGGTGCGTGCAGCTCGCCGGAGGCGACCATCTCGTTGAAGCGCAGGCCCGCTACGTGACGCTCCCCGTAGCCGAGCCAGCAGATCCGCGCCGGCAAACCCTGGAAGTGCACGCGCTCCGCCGCAAGCTCGATCCATCGGGCGATGTGATCCTGGTCGCCGAACAGTTCGAGAATCGCCCGGTCGGTCGCGTAGATGTCCTCGGGGTCGCCCGACAGAGCCACCCAGCGGAACGGGCCCTTGCCTTCGCAGAACAGCGGCCGCACGTACGCCGGCACGAACCCTGGATAGCTGAACGCCTGCTCGTCCCCGTTCTCCGCCGCCAATCCCCTCAGCGCATTGCCGTAGTCGAACGCCTCGGCCCCGGCGGCGGCGAGCTCGCGGATCGCCCCGACGTGGGCAACGGCGCTGTCTCCCACCCTGCGCAGGTACTCCTGAGGGTTGTTGTCTCGCAGCACCTCGGCCTGCTCGAGCGTGAGCCCGGCGGGGATGTACCCGTTCAGCGGATCGTGCGCCGAGGTCTGGTCGGTGACGACGTCGACGTGCACTCCTCGTCGAACCAGCTCGGGCAGCACCTCGGCGGCGTTGCCCGCAAGCCCGATCGACAGCGCTTGCCCTTGCTCGCGGGCGACATCCAGGCGGCGAAGGGCGTCATCGAGATCCGCGGCGCGCTCGTCGAGGTAGCCCTCCCTGATCCGGCGCTCGATCCGCTGGAGGTCCACCTCCACGCACAGCGCCGCTCCTGCGCACATCGTGATCGCGAGCGGCTGCGCTCCACCCATCCCGCCGAGCCCGGCGGTGACCACCAGGCGACCCTTGAGCGAGCCGTCGAATCGCTTGCGCCCGATGGCGGCGAAGGTCTCGTAAGTCCCCTGGAGGATCCCCTGACTCCCGATGTAGATCCAGGAGCCGGCTGTCATCTGGCCGTACATGATCAGCCCCGCCGCGTCGAGCTCCCGGAACGTCTCCCAGTTGGCCCAGTCCGGCACCAGGTTCGAGTTGGCAATCAGCACCCTTGGCGCCATCTCGTGCGTCTCGAACACGGCGACCGGCTTGCCCGACTGGACCAGCAATGTCTCGTGCGCCTCGAGGCGCTGGAGCTCGGCGACGATCGCGTGGTAGGCCGGCCAGTTCCTGGCGGCCTTGCCGATGCCGCCGTAGACGACGAGCTCCGAGGGCTTCTCGGCGACGTCGGGGTGAAGGTTGTTCTCAAGCATGCGCAGCGCGGCTTCCTGCTGCCAGCCCTTGCAGCGGAGCGTCATGCGACCCGCTCCCTGGGTGGAGCTCCGAGGCTCTGCGACAGGGCGTCCGCGTGACCGGCGACCGCTCGGCCGATCGACCTCACGCGGCGTTGAGAGGTCCGGTAACTCGGGGCCAGCACGCTGAGCGCTGCGACGATCGCCCCGTCGGGACCGTAGACCGGGGCGGCGATCGAGGTCACATCCGGCTCGACCGCGCCGCTCTTCGTCGCGAAGCCGCCGGCGCCCAGGTCTCCCCGCAGCGCGGCGCCAAGCGCAGTGCCGCGGGTCGGGATCGTCCTACCCGTCCAGCCCGCGCTCTTCACCAGCCGGGGGCTCGATACCTGTCGCAAATAGATTGCCTGCCCGGTCTCGACCGAGACCGCAAGGTTTGCCGTCTCACTCGTCTCCTCCGCCAGCTCCTCGAGGTGCCTCCCTGCGAGCTCGAACAGCGGATCCTCCCGGAGCGCGGCCGCGGCGAGCCGGCGCAAGCGGGGCCCGGGCCGGTAGCGCCCGAGCTCGTCGCGGCGCACGAACTCGGAGATCGTGAGCGTCGACAGGAGCCGAGAGGCCGTGCTCGGAGACAGCTCGACGGCGCGCGCCAGATCGCTGAGCGTGCCGCCGCTCTCCGTCACCGCACCAAGCAGCCGCAGAGCGCGCTGCACGGTGCGGGTTGCCCCCGGAGCGTCGCTCATCTCGGCGCGCGATCCTACCGTAGAATAAAACCACTTGTCGCTAGATGGGAACAGGCACTTCCGTCGAGCGCCGAGACGCCTCCCATTGGAGACCAACCATCCGCTAGATGGCAACAGGCGCTTCGGTCGAGCGCCGCGACGCCCCGACCGAGGCCGCCACCACCAGCGCGATTCCGAGCAGTGCCCGGAGTCCGAGGCCCTGGCCGAGCACGATCAGCCCAGCGAGCGCCGCCATCCCCGGCTCGAGGCTCATCAAGACGCCGAATACCGAAACCGGGATCCGGCGCAGGGCCTCGATCTCGAACGAGTACGGGATCGCCGAGGACAGCATTCCGACCGCCGCGCCGAGCGCGAGCGAGCGTGGCTCGAGCAGGTGCGACCCTCCCTGGGCGACCCCGACCGGGAGGATCGCGACCGAAGCCACGCACATCGCGAGCGCAAGCCCGGTGCCGCCAGGGAATGCCCTTCCGACCCGCGCGTTGATCAAGATGTACGTCGCCCACATCGAGCCCGCGATCAGGGCAAGGACGACGCCGAGCGCGTCAATCCCGTGGCCGTTGCCATTGGTCAGCGCAAGGATCCCGGCGGCGGCGAGAGCCACCCACACGAAGTCGAGCTTGCGGCGCGATCCGGCCACCGCGACGCCGAGAGGACCGACGAACTCGATCGTGACTGCGATACCGAGCGGAATCCGGTTGATCGCTTCGTAGAAGCTGAAGTTCATCACGGCCAGCACCAGTCCGAAGGCCGCGGCGAGCGCAAGCTCGCGGCGCGAGCGTCCGTGGAGGCTGGGCCGCCACAGCGCGACCAGGACGATCGTGCCGGTCAGAAGCCGAAGCAGGACAGATCCCGCAGGTCCGACCCGCTGAAACAGCGTCGCGGCGA
>CATPBV010000096.1 GCA_955652345.1 uncultured Solirubrobacteraceae bacterium
ATCGTCGCGAGCGCCGCTTCGAGACCGTCCCAGCCGTCGACCTGCGAGTGCTTGTCGGGATCGAGGTCCTTGTAGACCGAGAAGAAGTGGCCGATCTCAGCTCGCAGCTGTGCCGGTAGATCCTCGATCCGATTCACCCAGTTCCACCCGGGATCGCTGCACGGAACGCACAGCACGTGGTCGTCGCGCCCCTTCTCGTCGGACATCTTGAACAGGCCAACTGGCTTGGTCGGGACGAGGCACCCTGGGAACGTTGGCTCCGACACACAGACGAGCACGTCGAGCGGATCGCCGTCCGGGGCGAGCGTGTCCGGGAGATACCCGTAGTCGGTCGGATAGACCACCGAGGCCGACACGAACCGGTCGAGCTTGATCCCGCCCAGTTCCTCGTCGAACTCGTACTTGTTCCGGCTCCCTTTCGGAATCTCGACGACGCACACGAGCGGCTCGGAGTCGCTGCGCTCAATCGACACGACCAGGCCTCAGTTCATCTCACCGCGCGCAACCGCCAGGCATGCCTCGCACCTCGGCCACGGCGGGTTCCAGGGATACCCGCTCACATCCTGTCCGCATAGCGCCGTGTCCGGGTCCCCGTCGGTGACGAGGTGGCAGAGCTCCTCGAAGCCGTCGTCGCTCGTGCCGGGCGTGTTCAGGCAGCGCGGATGGACGTTCGGAGCCCTGGTCGGCGCAGCGTTGGCCACCGGCGGAGCATAGCCCGCCACCGACGTATGGGGCACGACGCCGCACTACGCACTCACACCCTGCTGAGCCAGCCATCGGGCGACCGCTTCGGGCGGGTCATCGCCGAACTCGGCGCGCGCCGCGAGTCGCAGCAAGTCCGCCGGGTCCTCGTCGGCGTCCACCGGGCCGATCGCCATGTCGAGGCTCGCCTCGATGTCTTCGATCGGCGCGACGGGGACGTCGGCGTCCTCGAACCGCGCAAGCAGTTCATCGAGCGCCTCGCTGGAGCCGTCATCGCATGCCTCGACAGCCCGGCGCACTACCTCCGCGAGCGTCACGGGCTCGGGTTCGGTCGGCATCGACTTCGAAGCTACCCGCTCGCCAAGCGCTTACGCGCGGACCTGCGCGGCCTCCGCCAGAAGCCCGTCGGCAAGGCCACGGAGGTCGGAGTCCAGGTGGCCGCAGAGGACGTCTCGCAGGATCGCCCGGAGATGCTCCGCGAACTCCTCGACCGGGCCGGCGACGTTCAGCCCGGCCGGAGCGAGACCGGCGATCAAGGATCGTTCGAGCGCGATCGTGTCCGCGACCGTCTCGGCCAGCATCGCGCGATCCTGCGGCGGCGCGCAGATCGCCGCGAGCCGACCTGCGAGCCTGCCGCTCTCCGTTCCCTCGGGCTCGAGCAGCGCCCTCAGCGCGAGCAGGTAGTCCGTCAGCGCTTCAAGTGGCGCGAACCGCTCGCAGCCCATCTCGTAGCGTGACAGCGCCCACGCAACCTCACCGGCCGTCGGGCTCCGCCGCGCGACCAGATTGCAGAACGCGCGCAGCTCGTCCTCCTGCTCGACTGGGATCGAGGTGGCAACTCCATGCCGGCCGCTGCTTCCGATCGCAACGGAGCGCCAGGGGCCGCCGTCGATCTGCGTCCACACCATCGGGCCGAGGGCGAACGCGCCGCGCTCGAACAGCCGCAGCGCGGACACGACCCGCCGGAAGCGGGCGAGAGCGCCGGAAACGGGCGGCCCCGCGGAGCGCTCCTGGGTGACTCTGTGCACCGCGAGCACGTTCGGGCGCTCGCCGTCGCCCCACACCGCCTCGGCCGGAGCGTCGTCAAGCCCTCCCCCCGGAGCTAGGGCGAGACCGTCGCCCAGCGCGAGCTCATCCGTGCCCTCCAGCGCCAGCCCGAGCACCGGCGCAATCACGGTCGCCACGCACATGCCTGCGTACAGCGCCTGCTCGAGCTCCTCGTAGGCGGTGGTGAACCGGGCCGGATCGAGCCCGAACTCGCTGCGCTCGGCGAACACGCGGGAGAGGAACGACGACAGCGCTAGGTCAGCGCGCTCCCGGGGCTCAGTGGGGACTCGACCCTCGCCGCGAGCTTCCAGGTACCCGGCGACGGCCTCGCGGTCGGCCAGAGCGCGAAGTGCCGGGACGTAGCTCGGCAGGCCCGAGAGAAGGCCGAGTCGCTCCCCGATGAAGTCCCCGGTCAGCGGCCGGTAGCAGTAGAGAGCCGGACGGCCACGCTGGTGGGCGCCGGTCTGCACCAGCTCGAACGGGATCTCCGCGCCCCGGGCCGTCTCGGCTGTGAGCCGACCGGCCGCCTCGGCGGTGAAGGACTCAATCACCGAGTGGAGCGTGGGATCGCGCACGCGGCTCGTTTCGGTCGCCAGGGGACGGATCCTTCCGGCGACGGCGCGCTTGCAGCGACGGAAAGGTCAGGAGCGCTCCGATCCGGGCGCAATCGCCGTCACTGCGCCAGGTCGGACAACGCCGCTCCCGCAGCGTGCACCGATCGGATCACGGCGAGCAGCCGGGTGATCTCGTCCGTCGAGTAGTCGACAGTCGCGCGCCGACCCCGGGCGCCCGCAAATGCGCTGTCCAGGTCCGAGAGTGCTCGGCCCGTGCTCCGGAGGCTGCCCTCCCGCCCACCGGTCTCGGAGGGCGCCGCAACCGAATGCGCAGCGGCCGCAAGTGCCTTCGCCGCAGCGTCCAGCTCGTCTCGCACGAGCGAGTGCGCCCGGTCCTCGCCCGCCTGCGCCGCGATCCGCACGAGCTAGTGCACCTGGTCGACCAGTTCGCCGACGGCCGCGACGTGACGCTGCAGCCGCTGGAGCCGGGCTCCGCGTTCGCCCGGTTCGCGCGCGGCGTCACGCAAGGCGGCAGCGTGCGCGGAGCTCGCGCGCGTGAGCTCCCCAACGCGGTCCGGAAGGTCGACGGCCACGGCGGAGCCGAGATACGCCTGGAGCGCCGAGCGGATTAGCTCGCCGGCGCGCTCGATGTCATCCGCGAGCCCAGTGCGTAGGTGCTCAGCCGCGCGGTGCGGCAACAACACGAGGCCAACCGCGACCGCGACCGCGCATCCGAGCGGGACGTTCGCTCCTCGGGCGAGGGCGTCGCTGATGGCACTGTGATCGGGTAGCGCGGTCACGATCAAGGTCGAGCCGGCACCAAGCCGGGCACCGGCGTCGAGCGAGAGCGCCGGCAACACGGTCAAGGCAACGAAGATGGTCGCGCCCGCGACCAACACGCCGCTGACCGGAAGTGCGAACGCTGCCAGGCCGATGGCGAGACCTACCAAGGTGGCGCTGATCCGCGAGACGGCCGCGCCCAGCGACGCGCCGAGCGTGCCGGCGGTGGCGACGACAGCCGAGACGCCGGCCCAATACGAATCATGAAGACCGATGCGATTGCCCAGCCAGATGGCAATCGCCGTGGCCACTGCGGCCTTGGCAGCGAACTCGAGCGAGGAGCGGGTCGGTCGGCGCAGGCGACCCAGCGCGGCGGCCGCTATCGCCGGGCGCTCGCGCGCGACTGCGATGCCGGTGTTTGCTCGCACGTCGGCTGCGCTCTGCTGCGTCGTCGCCATCGCTTGCTCATCGGCGACACCGAGCAATTCTTGACCGCTCGACGGATGTCGTTGAGATTTTTCGGGCTGCCGACCGATGTCGGAACCCGCCCCGGGCGTCCGTGCTCGCGATCGGGCGCGGCGCTAGCTCGGGCGCTCGATCTCGCGCGCGTGCTCGATATTGGCGAGGTCCGCCGGCTCCTCGCTGGGGGCTCCCTCGAACCATACGCCAAGGATCTGCTGCAATTGCGCGGGCGAGGTCAGCCGCAGGCTGAGCGCCAGCACGTTGGCGTCGTTCCAGCGGCGCGCCCCGTCGGCCGTCGGGGCGTCGCCGCATAGAGCAGCGCGGATGCCCGACACCTTGTGCGCCGCGATCGACGCCCCGGTACCGGTCCAGCAGGCCACCACCGCCTGGTCGACGAGTCCGTCTGCCACATCGCGCGCCGCGCGCTCGCTCGCCCACGCCCAGTCGTCGCGTTCATCGTCGGAGTAGGCGCCGTGGAGGAGCAGTTCGTGCCCACCCCTATGCAGCTCTTCGGGCAGCTCAGCGGCGATCCCGGTCAGCTCGTCGGCCGCAAGCGAGATCCGCACGGCTCGGCGCTTCCCGGAAGCTCAGGCTGCCGCGACCGCGGGCTCGCGCTCGAGCGCCAGCTCTGGCTCGTCGAGCTGATCGTCGACGCATCCCAGCCACTCGCGGCCGTAGATGCGCATGTCCTCGATCAGCGGCACGAGTGCTCGGCCCTTCTCGGTCAGCGCGTACTCGACCCGCGGTGGGACCTCCGGGTATGTCTGGCGTTCGAGGATGCCCTCCTCTTCCAGCGCCCTAAGGCGCAGCGAGAGCGTACGCGGGCTGATCCCGCGCAACGAGCGCTCGAGCTCACAGAACCGGGAGCGACCCTCCGCCAGGTCGCGGATCACGAGCAGAGTCCACTTTCCACAAACGATCTGGGCGGTCCGGCAGACCGGACACGTATCTTCAGAAACCATCTCGAGTCCGATGATAGCGCAACACTTCACGGAATGAAGTGCAGGACCATCACCTCGCGCCCCGGGCGGCTTACCGCCGTGGTCATGAGCCTCAGGGTCGGCCGCAAGGGGCGCGAGG
>CATPBV010000097.1 GCA_955652345.1 uncultured Solirubrobacteraceae bacterium
ACTCTGTGCCTGCTGGCGTTCGGCGCCGTCATGGTCTACAGCGCGTCCTCGCCGCTCGGCGTGTTGGCGGGTGGGGGGAACGGCACCGGCGAGTTCCTGCGCTACCTGATCTTCGGAGCCGCTGGGTTGGGCGCGATGCACCTGCTCCACCGGCGCGGCGTCGCGCTTCTCGATCGCCGGGTCGTGAGCCTGCTGCTGTTCGGTTCGTTTGCGTTGCTCGTGCTGGTGCTCGTCCCGGGCTTCGGCGTGCAGGTGAACGGCGCCCGGCGCTGGTTCGCTGCCGGCCCGATTCAGTTCCAGCCTTCGGAGTTGATGAAGCTGGCGCTGGTGCTGTACGTCTCGCGATATCTGGCCGACCACCCGAAGCGCCTGCGGGGCTTTCGCCAGGCAGTCGCCCCGATCGCCGTCGTGATGGTTCCCGCCTGCCTGCTGATCATCGTTCAGCCCGATCTCGGCACGACGCTCGTGGTCGCGTTCTCGGTCGCCGCACTGCTGGTCGCCGCGGGAATGCCGCTGCGGTACCTCTTGGCGCTTGCCCTGCTCGCCGGCGCGGTTGTGGTGCTGCTGATTCTGGCTCAGCCCTATCAGCAGGCGCGGCTGACTTCGTTCCTACATCCCTGGTCGTCGAAGTCGACCGCCGGCTTTCAGGCCGTACAGGGGCAGATCGCGCTCGGTTCCGGCGGTCTGCTCGGCGTCGGCCTCGGCCGCTCGGTGCAGAAGGTCTTCTACCTTCCGGAGGCCCAGACCGATTTCATCCTCGCAGTGGTCGGCGAGGAGCTCGGCGTCCTCGGCATCTTCGGCGTCGTCTTCCTGTACGGGATGATCGCTTACGCGGGCCTGCGAACCGCGCGTCGGGCGGCGACCCGGTATGCGAAGCTGCTGGCGACCGGGCTCACGTCACTAATCCTGTGCCAGGGGATCCTCAACATCTTCGTCGTGCTCGGGCTCGCGCCACTGACCGGAGTGCCGCTGCCGTTCATCTCGTACGCGCCGACCAACCTGTGCGTGATGCTCGCCTGTGTCGGCCTGCTGCTGAACATCGCGGCACCCGCGACGCGACGCCTGCAGGCGGTCGACCCCTCCGCCGCTCCCCGGCGGCCAGGCCCCAAGCGTGACCCGGCCAAGGATCGTGATCGGCGCCGGCGGGACCGCGGGGCACGTCGTGCCGGCGCTGGCGGTCGCGGACGCGCTGCGGGCTGAGGGTGCCGCGGTCACGTTCATCGGCGGCGAACGAGCTGAGCTCGAGCTGGTCCCGCGGGCCGGTTACGAGCTCGCCAGGCTGCGCGTAGCGCCGCTTCCGCGCGAGCGCCCCGCCCGCGCGCTCCGGGCCGCGTTGATCGACGCAGCTGCCGTTGGCCGGGCAAGGGCGCTGCTCCGGACCGCCGCGCCGGCGGCGGTGCTCGGGGCGGGCGGCTACGTCGCCGGTCCGGTCGGGCTCGCCGCCGTGCTGGGGCGCCGCCCGCTCGTCCTGATGGAGGCCGACAGCCACCTCGGCCTGACCAACCAGCTGCTGGCCCCGTTCGCTCGTCGCGTCTGCCTCGCCTTTCCGATCAATGGGCGCGACACCCGGCGCTACCTGCTCACCGGCCGCCCGATCCCCGAGCCGGCCACCGACCGGGACGCCGCACGCCGGCGATTCGGTCTTGGGCCGGAGGAGACCTGCGTGCTCGTGTTCGGCGGCTCGCAGGGAGCGCGTTCGATCAACGAAGCCGCCGTGCGGGCATTCTCCGGAGCGAGCTTCCGGGTGCTCCACGCCGCCGGCGAACGCGACCTTCCGCAGCTCCACTCGCCAGGCCCGCACTACGACCTGCGCGGCTACATCCCCCGCTTCGGGGAGGCGCTGCTCGCCTGCGATCTGGTAGTGGCGCGGTCGGGGGGATCGATCTTCGAAATCGCTGCCCACGGGCGCCCGGCCGTGCTGATCCCCTATCCCCACGCGACCGCCGATCATCAGGCCGCCAACGCCCGCTTCATGGAGCGCGCCGGCGCGGCGGTCGTGATCCCCGACGGCGAGCTGACGCCCCCCCGCCTAGCCCAGGAGGTGGGGCGCCTGCTGGCCGACAAGTCGACTCTTGTGGCGATGGCGCGCGCCAGCGCCGCTCTCGCCAGGCCGGACGCGGCCCGCCAGATCGCTCGCCAGCTGCTCTTCGCCTCCGAATCTGCCCGACCTCCCAGACACCCCCGCAGGTCGGGCGATCCGTCAACGAGGCAGACTGAGCAGGGTGCATAACGCGACAAGCTCCGCACTAACGCGTACGCGTGCCGCAGCAGGCTCCTCTGCTGTGCATAACGCGTCACGACCGGCGGCGCGCGCCACGCTTGGCGCGCTATGCACACCGGTCCGCACGCTCGCTGAGGTCCGCTCGCATGGGGTCTGACGCGCAGCTCGACTGGTCGCACCGCCGGCTTCACTTCGTCGGCATCGGCGGTGCCGGGATGAGCGGGCTGGCGCTGATCGCCCGGGCCCTCGGGGCGGGCGTGACCGGCTCGGACCGCGCCCGGTCCACGTACATCGAGCGGCTGGAGCGCGACGGAATCGAGCCGGCGATCGGGCACGACGGGGCCAACGTGCCCGGCGGTGCCGAGGTCGTCTACTCGACCGCCGTCCCGCCTGACAACCCCGAGCGCCAGGCGGCGCGCGGTCGGGAGCTTCACCGCTCGGAGCTGTTGGCCCAGGTCGCGGCGCTGCGCAAGTGCATCGCGGTCACCGGTACACACGGCAAGACCACCACCTCGGGCATGATCGTGACTGCGCTCCGCGGCTGCGGTCTGGACCCCGCATACGTCGTCGGGGGCGAGCTCCGCTGCACCGGCGCGAACGCCGGATGGGGGTCTGGAGAGTGGATCGTGATCGAGGCCGACGAGTCCGATCGCTCGCTGCTCGCGCTCCGGCCTCAGATCGCACTGCTGACGAGCGCCGAGCTCGACCACCACACGACCTACGCCTCCCGGCTCGAACTGGAGCAGACGCTGCGGAAGTTCATGGGAAGCGCCAGCGAGCACACGGTGGTGTGGGATCGGCCCGAGCTCCGGGCCCTGTGCCCGCCCGGCGCCATCGCCTACGACGCCACCGGCGCGAGCGCGACGCCGACCGGCGCAACCTTTCGCTGGCGCGAGCTCGAGGTCGAGCTGGCCGTGCCCGGCGTCCACAACGCGATCAACGCGGCAGGCGCTCTGACCGCCGCCGCGCTCGCCGGCGCCGAGCCCGCGCGCGCGGCCGCGGCGCTGGCCGAGTTCAGGGGCGCTCGGCGGCGCTTTCAACTCCTCGGCGAGACGTCGTCGGGCGCCCAGGTGTATGACGACTACGCGCACCAC
>CATPBV010000098.1 GCA_955652345.1 uncultured Solirubrobacteraceae bacterium
AGGGCCGCCAGGACCTGTGGACGTGGGTCGATCAGACGGCTGGAGACAGCAACGGCGCCCCGCCGCCCGCTCCCTTCACGACGAACCAGGGCGCACTTCCCATGGGCTTCTACAACGTGAACCAGGGCGACGCCCCCGTTTTCAACTACCTGGCTCGGCACTATGCGATGTCCGACAACTACCACCAGGCCGTGATGGGCGGTACCGGCGCCAACCACATCGCGCTTGGCACCGGCTACGCGGCGTTCTACCAGGACGCAAACGGGAACCCCGTCGCCCCGCCAGCCGGGCAGATCGAGAACCCCAACCCGCAGCCGGGTACCAACAACTTCTACACGCAGGATGGGTACGGCAAGAGTGGGACGACCAACGGCGGCAGCTACTCCAACTGCTCCGACCATTCGGCACCGGGCGTCAAGGGAGTCTTTGACTACCTGAACTCGCTTCCGTATGCCACATATCGCAACGGCGACTGCGCACCAGGGCACTACTACCTACTCAACAACTACAACCCCGGCTACAACGTCGACGGCTCGCTGAACACGTCGTCCAAGTTCACCGTGCCCCCACAGCAGAACTGGCCGACGATCGGCGACCAGCTCTCCGCTCACCACATCAGCTGGAGCTACTACGGCGAGGGCTACAACAACGGCAAGCCGGGTCCGAATTACTGCGGGATCTGCGATCCGATGCAGTATGCGAGCTCGATCATGACGGACCCCGCCAAGCGTGCGAACACCCAGCACGGAACGGGCGAGTTCGACGCGCTAGCTCGTAGCGGAAACCTCCCGGCTGTGTCATTCGTGAAGCCAGGGGACAACGACGGGCATCCTGCATACTCGACGCTCGCGGCGTTCGAGGCATTCGTGGCCCACACCATCACGGCTGTCCAGAGCAATCCCGCGCTGTGGCGCAGCACCGCGATCCTCGTGACGTTCGACGAAGGCGGCGGCTACTACGACTCTGGTTACGTGCAGCCCGTGTCGTTCTTCGGTGACGGCACACGCGTCCCGATGATGGTTGTGTCTCCGTGGGCAAAGCCCGGCGCGATCAGCCACACCTACACCGATCACGCCTCGGTGCTGAAGTTCATCGAGCGCAACTGGGGGCTGGCAACGGTGTCGGAGCTGGGCCTCGACAACCTGCCCAATCCGATGGGCGGGTCGAACCCGTACATCCCTGCGAACCGGCCCGCGGTCGGCGATCTGTTCGACCTGTTCGACTTCGGTGCCGCTCGAGCCTCGGGTACCGCGACGGTGGCGAGTGGCCACGGCCGTCGCGACACGTCCGTGGTAACCAGGGTGGCAGCGCAGCTGCGCTGAGCAAAGGGGGCGGCTCGGCCGGTCAGCCCTTCCCCCTGACCGCCGCCGAGCTGCCCGGCGCAGCCGCTGTCCCGTGGTGCAGCGGGTTGTGCGGGAAGCCCATACGAGGCTTCTCGACATAATCGGCCGCGATGAGCATCACCGTCGTCGGGTCCATCGCCTTTGACGCAGTCAAGACGCCGTTCGGCGAGCGCGAGCGGATGCTCGGGGGGGCGGCGACGCATTTTGCCCTCGCCGCGTCGTTCTTCGACACCGTGCGGGTGGTGGGACCAGTCGGCGATGACTTCGGCGACGAGGAGCTCGCGGTGCTGGCCACACGTGGCAGCGACATCTCCGATGTCGAGCGCGTGCCGGGCGGCAACACCTTTTTTTGGAAGGGCGAGTACGGGTGGGATCTGAATTCGCGCGAGACGCTGGCGACCGAGCTGGGGGTGTTCGAGCAATTCGAGCCCAAGCTCTCCGAGGCGGCGCGCGCTTCGGAGGTCGTGTTCCTCGCCAACATCCAGCCTGAGCTCCAGCGCCGCGTGCTCGAGCTCTGCACGGCCGCGCAGTTCATCGCGATCGACTCGATGAACTTCTGGATCGAGACCGCCCGCGAGGCACTCGTCGACGTGATCGGACGCGTCGACTGCGCGATCCTCAACGACGCGGAGCTTCGCGAGCTCACGGGGAAGCCGAGCCTCGTCGCGGCAGCGCGCGAGGTCATGTCCTGGGGGCCGTCATCCGTCGTCGCCAAGCAGGGGGAATACGGAGCGGCGCTGTTCACATCTGAGGGGTTCTTTGCGCTCCCCGGCTATCCGCTCGAGATCGTGGTCGATCCGACTGGCGCGGGCGACACGTTCGCCGGCGGCTTCGTCGGCTACATCGCCCGTAACCTCGGCAGGTCGGGCGACGACGCGGTGCTGCGCCAGGCGATGGCGTACGGAACCGCGCTTGCTTCCTTCCAGGTCGAGGAGTTCGGCACCGAGCGCACCCAGCGACTCACGTTCGACGAGGTCCAGTCGCGCGTCGAGGGGCTGCGGAGGATGACCCAGTTCGATCTGGCCGCCGTGTCGCTTGGGGCCCCGTGATCATCGACGGACGCTCGATCGCGCAGCGACTGCGTGATCGCGTCAAGGGGGAAGTCGAGGCTTTCGCGGCGGAGCGTGGCCGTCCCCCCGGGCTCGCGACGGTACTGATCGGTGAGGACCCGGCCTCGGCCGTATATGTCGCCTCAAAGCGCAAGGCCTGCAAGGAGGTCGGGATCGAGAGCTTCCACCGTCACCTATCGGCCGACGTGTCCCGCGAGGAGGCGCTCGAGCTGATCGATTCCCTGAACGCGGACGAGGCCGTCAGCGGGATCCTGTGCCAGCTACCGGTCCCGGAGCACCTCGACGGCGCAGAGCTCACCGGCCGGATCGACCCCGACAAGGACGTCGACGGGCTCACGGTCGTCAACGCCGGGCGGCTCGCGCTGGGACTTGAAGGCCTGAGACCGTGCACACCGAGCGGGGTGATGGTCCTGCTCGAGGAAACCGGCGTCGAGCTGAGCGGAGCCGGCGCCGTCGTGATCGGACGCTCGAACCTGTTCGGCAAGCCCATGGCCCAGCTGCTGCTCGCCGCCAACGCCACGGTGACCATGTGCCACTCGCGGACCAGGAATCTGGCCGAGGTGGCTCGGACCGCCGACGTGCTGATCGCCGCGGTCGGGCGCGCGCGAATGGTGAGGGCCGATTGGGTGAAGCCTGGAGCTGTCGTGATCGACGTCGGCGTGAACCGTACTGGAGAGGGCCTGGTGGGCGATGTCGATTTCGACGGCGTGGAGCCGATCGCCGCTGGCATCACCCCGGTGCCCGGCGGGGTCGGGCCGATGACGATCGCGTGCCTGATGGCCAACACCATTCAGGCTGCGCGGATGCGCCCGGCGATCGCGCGCACCTAGGAGCAGGTTGTTCAGCGTCAGCGGGCGGGCGCGGCGAGCCTCGCGAACCCTGCGTTCAGCAGCTGCTGCGCCTCCTCAGCTGTGTTAGCGGAGTGAAGCAGCACGACGCCGAGCCATACCCTGCCCCTGCGCGCGGTCGCGACCAGGCATTGCCCCGACGCGTCGGTGAACCCGGTCTTCACGCCGTCGACGCCCGGATAGCGGAGCAGCTGCAGCGGGTTGTTGTTGTAGAGGTAGAGCTTGTGGCTCTTGATCGGGAACGGCAGGATGGCGCTGCGGGAGGCGACGATCCTCGCCAGCAGCGGCTGCTCGAGGACCGCGTGGGCGATCCTCGCAAGATCGACGGCGCACGAGTGATTGCCGAGATCGACGATTCCCGACACGCTCGTGTAGTGCGTGCAGTGCAGGTTCATCCGTCGCGCGCGGGCGTTCATCATCGCGATGAACCCGGGCTGATTCCCGGCCACGTGTTCCGCGAGCGCGATCGCTGCGTCGTTGCCCGATACCAGCAGCAACCCGTACAGGAGGGTCTCCAGGGAGACCCGCTTTCCGAGCGGGAGCAGGCCGACGCCGGAACCGGTGAAGTGGACCGCGGCGGCGGTGATCAGGACGCCATCGCTCGCCTCTGCCCTGTCCATCACGACCAGCGCGGTCATCATCTTGGTGAGGCTCGCGATCGGCAGGACCCTCTCCGGGTCGCGCTCCCACAGAACGGCTCCGGTGCGCACGTCGAACAGGAGGCCGCTTCGGAGTCCGCGCCTCAGCCTGAGCTCGACCCGCTCGCCGGCGGGCGCGGCCAGCGAGCCGTACACCGGCTTGCGCGCTGCGATCTTCTTGGGAGCGACGAGCCGGACGCGATGATCGGACACCGTCGGTGCCAGCACTGCGGGCACACCGATCGCCCCGGCGATGATCCCCACCGCCGCCACTGCCCGCCACCGGCGCCCCGTGAGCCGGCGCCGCGAGCGCCCGCTTGACGTTCCCCGCTCGCCCGTCGCGATCACCGGCGCGGAGGTCTGACTACAGCGCCGATCAGGCCGACCATCAAGAGCACCACGATCACGAGCGCGAGCACTCCGGGCAGCGTCAAGCCGTGGTTGGCGAGGTCCTGTGCCGTGAGGGCGGCGAGCGCCGCGGTGAAGGCCAGCGCGATCGTGAAGAC
>CATPBV010000099.1 GCA_955652345.1 uncultured Solirubrobacteraceae bacterium
GCCTTCCCGCTTACTCCCCATCTGCTCAACCTGGCTGTCGACCTCAGACCAAGCCTCTGCCCGTGGATGCTCGAGACCGCGATCCGAGCGCTCATCAAGAAGGAGTACGACGAGGTCAGCTACAAGGTGCTGAACATCGGGACCGCCAACGTGCTGCCCGCGTACTCGTGTGAGATCGGTGTGCCGATGGATGGGCGTCACATCGAAGCTGCCGAGGAGATCATCCGGGTCGCGGCCGAGTGTCGCAGCGTCGGAGACATCTACCAGAGCTCGCCGATCTCGTTTCGGTTCGTCAAGGCATCGAGCGCATACATGTCGATGATGAACGGGCGCGACACGATGATGATCGAGTTGATCCAGCTCAGCCGCTGCGACGGCGGCTACGAATTGCTGGCGGCGTACGAGAACGCGCTTGACAAGCTGGGCGGACGGCCACACTGGGGGCAGGTCAACGCGCTGACCGCGAGCGCTGGTCTCATGACGACGATGTATCCCCGCTACCGCGATTGGTTTGACGTCCATCAGCGCCTGAACACCAGCGGCGTCTTCGACAGTCCGTTCACCGCGCGGGTCGGGATCTCCAAACCGCGCTTCAATCCGTGACATCGGGGACAGAGCGGTCCGTGGATCCCGGCCTGCGGCGCCAGGGTGAGGACCGGCCCGCGGACCCGCTCGAGATCGCCGAGGTCCTGGGCTGCATCGTCGGCGCAGCGGTTTGCGTCTACGTAATCGGCTGGTTGATCACCTTGGTCCGGCTGACAGCGGCGCGCGTGCCCGTTGATGCGTCGCTGCCGATGATCAGCAACAAGGCGCTGTTCGTGGCCGGGCTGCGGCTAGTCGTGGTGATGGCGATCGTATTCGCTGCGATATGCGCTATCGCCTATGCCGTCCATGCGTGGACGTGGGAGCAGCGCGCACCCGAGTGGCACAGCGTCATCAAGCTCGGACGGGTCGAGGCAAGGAACCGACAGCGTCGCGGCGCAGGCGTGCATCCCAGCCGGGCGCGGAATCGTCAACCCGGCCCTCGCGAAGGCGCCCACCCGAACAGGGGGGCAGCACTCGTGACTCGCGTGGGTCACGCGTTGAGGCCGCGGTCTCGACCGCCCGCCAATCTGGACGAGGCATCCGTCGGTGACCCGTTCGTACGGGTGATCGCCGGCTTCAACGTCGCGGTGATTGCTGCAGCGCTCGGGCTCGCGGCCGCGCGGGTGCTCAAGACACCGATCGACCAGGCTTGGCCTCCGGCGCCCTGGTGGGATCTGATCGTTCCCTGGGCACTCATTTCGAGCGTCCTGGCGCTGTTCCTCGCATGGATCGGGCCGCTGCGGGGTCGTCGCGTCGTCCACGGCGTCCTGTGGGCGGCCATCGTCGTCGTTGCCTTCGTCTGCTCAGCTCCGCTCGGCGTGCTCCTGCTCACTTGGGCGGCGATCGCATCGTTGGGCCGCCTCTACGGTCATGTCCGCAGCAAGCGCGGCCGTGGGGCGGTCGCGACTGGACGTCCACGCCATCTCCAGTTCGTGCTCTCGCCATTGCCGTGGCTCCTGCTGACCATCTACGCATTGGTGGGCATCGCCTATCACGCGATGCCGCCGGTGACGTTCTCGCAGGTCCTCGTGACCACCCCCGCTGGAGTCCGCGTCGGTGGTTACCTCGCTCGAACGAGCGCCGGCGTGTATCTCGTGGCGTGCACCCCGCTCGCCGATGCGACGTCGACCAACGAGCTCGTCTCGCTGGTCCGGCGCGGAAACATCGAGGGCACAGCGACGGGAACAACCCCGTTCGCAGTTGACTCGGGCACGCGACCGTCGCTGCCGACGCTAGCCCTGCATGCCTTCGGCATCCGGGCGAGCACGCCCTCGTGGATCAGGCCCGAACTGCGGGCGACGCATCCGACCTGCGCGGGGGAGCCGCTGCCGCGGCCAAGCGTCGGCTATCCGGCGCCCGAGCTCGGCGCCGGCGTGACCGCCGGACCGGCTCCGCCAGGTGATCGCGCCAATGACGGAGAGCCGCCGATCGAGCAGACGAGTCCCGCGATCGCCGCGCTGGCCCGCCGCTTCCAGCCGACGATCCTCGTCACAGATGCCGATCCGTTCTGGCCGGTGTCCGTAGGCGCGGTGCTCGCGGACCTCGGCGGCTACCGGCAGCCGAGCTGTCTCCAGCACCTTCCGCAAGACACGTGCCCTCCCAGGAACCCGACGCCTGCGCCAACGTTGTCCGACCTCGGCGTGCCTGGGAGCGATCCGGATGACTTCCTCGAGTATCCGGTGAACCCACCTCTCGACCCCAATCCGAACGGTCAGATCGACGCCTTCCTACGTGGCCAACAGGGACGTCAGACTCCGCTTCCGACCCTGCGCCAGCGCCTTGCTGATCCGGGGTTGCTGAATCCCTGGGCCAGTGCGCAGGTCTACTTCTATTACGCACGGAACTCCGACCCTGCCACCTGGCCCGCTCCCAACCCCACCATCAAAGGCAAGTTCACCGCGCTCCAGTACTGGTTCTTCTATCCC
>CATPBV010000100.1 GCA_955652345.1 uncultured Solirubrobacteraceae bacterium
GGCACAGACAGGGCCCGGTTCCTCGCACGCCACGGTGATGTCGGTGGGGAGCCAGGCGACCTCGTCGACCTCGACGGTCGCGTTCTCGGCAGACATCGAGGCCAGCACCGCTTCACGGTCGGCCAGCGACGGGGGATCGGATTGGCCGGGAGCGAGCCACTGTACGTCCTCGCCAAGGATGCCACTGCCAATCGAGTGACGGTCGGGCCTCGACGCGAGCTGGGTTGCGCCGAGGTCGCGGTTCGCGATGCCCGCCTGCATCGGCCCGGCGGGCGGGTCGATCGCGTCAAGCTCCGCTATCGCTCGCGGGCGCTGCGCGCCCGGCTGGAGGGGGCGCCGGCGGCCGGTCGGCACGCGTCGCTGTCGCTCGCGCTGGGCGAGCAGGCAGAGGCCGTCGCGCCCGGGCAACTCGCGTGCCTGATGGACGGAGAGCTCGTGATCGGTTGGGGAACGATCGCCCGCGGCGCAGCCGTCAGAGGCTAGTTCGCCTGTGGTGCCGCCGCGTGCGACGCACCCGGGCGTGCTCGCCAACCGACCGGTGATGGCGCCGCGCGCGAACGACTCTCCGGTGCTCGATCAGCACGCGCGGGCCGAAGTTGAAGACCGCGTTGCGAACGAGCATCAGCCCGTAGTGCGCCCAATAGCGTCCGGTCGGAGGCGCGCCCGGCACGCAAGCGCCTCCCGACTCTCCCGGGTTGCTGGTCCATGCGAACGCGTCGACGCTGGCGAAGCCGGTGTTGGCGGTGGGCAGTGGCCCGAGTCCCCGTCCGGGGGGGTTGCAGAGCACTTCGTTGCCCTGGTGCACCGGGTCCGGCGGGACCAGCGGGCCGCGACCGTTCGCGCCGGTGTTTATGACGAAGTGCTTGCCGCCGGTCATCCGGGAGATCGCTTCGCCGTAGCGGATCTCGCGCCCGGTCCGGTCGAAGTGCGTCGCATTCAGGAAGAACCCTTCGATCTGCGAGACGCCGGCCCCCTGAAGTAGCCGTGCGGTGTCGCGCGCGGGAACTGCATCCGCCGCGCCGGCGTCGAGATAGATCACCAGGTGCGGGCAGTTGGCGGTCAGCACACCGATCGCGTCGTGCAGCTCATTCATCCGAACCGCCACTCCCTGGCGGCTCAGGCAGCCGGTGGTAATCAGCGAGTCCATCTCGAGGAACAGGACCGCCCGGTAGCTGCCGACTCCCTGTGAGAAGCGCTCGATGAAATCGTGGTAGGCGAGCTGGTCGCCCGGCGGGTCGGCCCAGTGGCCGCAGTGCCCATCGACGACCCGGTAGGTCGAGAGCATCGGGACGGTGCCCGGCTCGAGTGCGGCGGCGGTCGTGAGGTAGCGGTTGACGAACACACCGACGTCATTCCCGCTGAACCTGCCGAACCGAGCGGTTCCTGGCTCGCGCGCGATCACCCCCAGCGCGTGGAACTTCCGGGTGCGGGCCAGAATCGAAACCGGCCTCGACTGGTCGACGTAGAACGTGGCACTCGCCAGTGGGTTGCCGGCTGGCGGCGGCGTGGAGAGGTCCAGGGGGTTGGCAGGGTCGCGGGGGGTGGCCGCGTCGTCATTGATGATCGTCAGCGTCGCCGTCGAGGGATCCGCCGTCCCGATCGGCGACGGACCGAACAGCGAGACCTGGATCGTCTTGTCGAGGCCGCTCCAGCCGTGGTCGACGATCGGCACGTCGAACGTCTGGCTCTTGACCCCGGCCGGGAAGTCGAGCATCCCCTTGCCGGACGTGTAGTCATATCCGGTTTGCGCGGTGCACTCAGCAGCGCCGCACGGATGGCCGATCGACAATGCGATGTAGCGGATCTGCGCGTCCATGCTGGCGTTCGAGCGCTCGACCGTGATCGTCGCGGCGCCGGCGTTCTCGTGAACGAACAGCTGGGTGGACTGGAGGTGGAAGCCGCGCGCATCGAACTGCGATGCGTTCGCGGCCGAAGGCAGAACCACCGATCCGAGCGCCGTCAGGGCGAGCAGCGCGAATCGGCGTAGCGCGGCCATCCGGGTTGACGTCGGAAAAGCACGCTAAACGCTTGAGAATCGGTGCGAAAGTGTCCATGTTGGGTGGACGGAACGTGCCTACACTCCTGCAAATGACCTCGGATGAGATCCGGCGGACGTTCCTCGAGTTCTTCGAGCAGCGCGACCACAAACGCCTGCAGTCGGCGTCGCTGATCCCTACCGAACACGATCCATCGGTGCTGTTCACGATCGCCGGGATGATGCCGCTGAAGCCGTACTTCCTCGGGGCCGAGCGTCCTCCGTATCCGAGGGCGACGAGCTGCCAGAAGACCTTCCGCACGGTGGACATAGAGCAGATCGGGTTGACCTCCCGTCACCTCACGTTCTTCGAGATGCTCGGGAACTTCTCGTTCGGCGACTACTTCAAGCGCGAGGCAGCGCGCTTCGCGTGGGATCTGTCAGTCGATGGATTTGGCCTGCCGGCGAAGGACATCTGGGTGACCGTGTTCGCGGGCGACGAAGAGCTCGGGCTGGGACCTGACGAGGAGGCGATCGACGTGTGGCTCGAGATCGGCGTCCCGCGCGAGCGGATCGTCGAGTGCCCGCGCTCGGAGAACTTCTGGCAGATGGGGCCGACGGGCCCATGCGGACCGGATTCCGAGCTGTATCTCGACCGCGGTGTGGACCGGGGTAGACCGGAGGACCTTCCGGGCGAAGAGAACGAACGCTTCCTCGAGTACTGGAACCTCGTCTTCATGCAGTACGACCTCGACGAGGGCGGCGGGCTCACACCGCTGCCCGCGCGGAACATCGACACCGGACTGGGGCTGAATCGGTTCGCGGCGATGCTCCAGAACAAGCCGTCGGTATTCGAGACCGACCAGGTTTGGCCCCTGATCTCGCTTGGTGAGGAGCTGTCAGGCAGAAGGTATGGCGCTGAGTTCCGGACCGACCGGGCACTTCGGATCCTCGCCGACCACAGCCGTTCGATGTCGTTCCTCGTCGCGGACGGGGTGGTCCCCTCTAACGAGGATCGTGGCTACGTCCTCAGGCGGATCATGCGCCGGGCGATCTTGCAGGGCCGCAAGCTCGACATGGACCCGGGCTTCCTCACGCGGTACGCCGAGCGCGTGACGGAGCTGATGGACGCAGCCTATCCCGAGCTGAACGACCAGCAGGACTCGGTCCGCAAGTGGCTCAGCGCCGAGGAGGAGGGGTTCGGACGAACGCTCGAGCAGGGCACGAAGCTGCTCGACCAGCTGATCACGCGTGCGATCGGGTCGGGCGCCGAGGGGATCTCCTCCCGGGATGCGTTCGTCCTCCACGACACTTACGGGTTTCCAATCGAGTTGACGCTCGAGATCGTCGCGGAGCACGAGCTTGGCGTGGACGAGGAGGGGTTCGAGGCGCTGATGGACGAGCAGCGCGACCGCTCACGACCGGGCGCACGCGGCGCCCTCGCAGGCGGCCTGCGGGAGCGTGCGCTTGTGCTGACTGCCGAGGCCGGGTTCCAGACCGACTTCGTCGGCTACGAGACGACCGATCGGGACACCAGCGTCGGGGCGGCGGCTTCGCAGAACGGCACGGTGCTCGTGAAGCTGGTCGAATCTCCTTTCTACGCGACCGGTGGAGGTCAGGTGGCCGACTCGGGGTTCGTGGAGTGCGATGACGGCGACTGCCTGGCCAGGGTCCGCGACGTGCTGCGGCTCGGAGACGATCAGGTGGTGGCGGTCGAGCTCGAGCGCGGAGAGTTGCGGACCGGCGAGCGCGTGCGGGCCCGCGTCGATCGCGCCGCTCGGCACGCGACCGAGTGCAACCACACAGCGACTCACCTGCTTCACGCGGCCTTGCGCCAGCAGCTCGGCGCTCACGTCCGGCAGGCCGGCTCGTATGTGGGCCCCGACAAGTTGCGCTTCGACTTCACCCACGTCGCTGGGCTGACGGCGGACGAGCTCGCGGACGTCGAGGACCAGGTGAACGCCTGGATTCTCGAGGCTCAACCGGTCAGGGCTCTCACGACGACGCTGGCGGAGGCGCGCCGTCTCGGGGCGATGGCGCTGTTCGGCGAGAAATACGGCGACGTCGTCCGCGTTGTCGAGGTCGGCGACGGATCCTTCTCCCGGGAGCTGTGCGGCGGGACGCACGTTCGCAACACTGCGGAGATTGCGCTGTTCAGGATAGAGAAGGAGACTTCCAGCGCAGCGAACGTGCGCCGCATCGAGGCGGTGACCGGTCCCGTCGCGGTGACCCTCGTCCGCGACCGCGATCGGCGGCTAACGGAGGCAGCGGAGCTCTTGCGTGTGACCCCGGAGCGTGTCCCGAGCGCGGCGTTGGAGCTGCGCGAACGTGTGCGCACCCTCGAGCAGGGCGCTCGCAGGGAGAGCTCTGATGGCGGGGTCGATCTCGACGGCTTGGTCGAAGGCGCGTCCGAACATGATGGCGCCCGCGTGCTGACGGCCGTGGTTGCCGCCAGCAGCGCCGACGCCTTGCTGGACATCGCCGACCGGCTGCGCAACCGGCTTGGCGACGCCGTGATCGTGCTGGGCTCGGCGAGCGACGACCGCGTCGATCTCGTCGCGAGCGTGGCACCATCGCTGGTCGACCGTGGGGTACGCGCAAACGAGATCATCAAGGTTGCGGCGGCGGCCGTCGGCGGCGGTGGAGGAGGCCGTGAGACGCTGGCGCGCGCCGGGGGTCGTGACGCGGACAAGCTCCCCGTGGCGATCACGGCGGCCCGCGAGGCCGTCGAGGCGGCTCTCGCCGGCAGCCGGTAGGACCATGCGCGTGCTCGCCCTCGACTACGGCGCCGCAAGCTGCGGCTGTGCCGTGAGCGATCCGACCGGTGTCCTCGCGTCGCCGATCGATCCGGTGTCGGCTCCGGGTTCACGGCGCGGGCTGGGACGGCTGCGAGCGCTTGTCGGTGAGCTCGGGGTGGAGCGCGTCGTGATCGGCCTTCCGCTGTCGCTGAGCGGCGACGACTCGGACCAGACGGCCGAAACGCGGGCGTTTGCGCGAACGCTGGCGGCGGCGCTGCCGGTGGAGGTCGAGCTCTACGACGAGCGGTTCACCACGCGCCTGGCGCAGCGGGCCGGCGGCCTGGGCAGCGAGCACTCACGAGCGGCCGCTCATCTGCTCGAGACGTGGCTCGCCGCGCGCGCTCAGCGCGACGCCCGCGACGAGCCATCCGCGCGGGAGCGCGCACATGGCTGACAGCGAGCGGTCGGCGCAGGAGCGCGAGGCCGCCCGACTCGAGCGCGAGCGCCGGCGGGCCCAGCAGCGAGGAGAGGCGGTGGTCGACGAGTCGGCGGTCTCACCGGATGGCCGCGGCGCGGAGCCGCCGGAGCTGGAGCACGGCGCGCCCGAGCTGGATCTCGGCGGCGCCGAGCCGCCCGAGCTCGATGGTCACCGGCCCGTGATCCCAGCGCCGGACCTCGACGACGAGCCGACCGATCAGCCCACCGGCGAGGGCCTCGAGGCCCCGCTGGGCACGCGGCGCGCCACGCATCTGGACCGGTTGCGCACCCAGGGGCGGCGCGGCGAGCGGGCGCCTGTGCGGCCGCGTCGCGGCCGGACCTCGCCGGTCCGCCGCCGCGCGCGGACCCTCGCGCCGAGCCGCAGCTCCTGGGTCGGACGAGCCTTGTCGGTGGTGGCGATCCTTGTCGGCGTTCTCGTGATCTGGTTCCTCGTGGAGCTGTTCCAGCCCTTCCACGGATCAGGTCAGGGCAGGATCACCGTGACGATCGCACCGCATTCGGGCGTCTCGCAGATCGGCGATCAGCTCGAGCGGGACGGTGTGATCTCGTCGAGCTTCTTCTTCAATCTCCGAACGATCCTCGCCGGCGACCGCGGCAGCCTGCTGGCTGGTACCTACACGTTGCATCGCGACATGAGCTACGGCGACGTGCTGGCGGTCCTCACAACGCCTCTGCCCGCCGCGAAGGTGACCAGCGTGACGACCGTGCCCGGCGAGACCCGTGCGCAGATCGACGCGCTGCTGCGCTCGCAAGGGGTCAAGGGCAGCTACCGCTCCGATACGAGGCACTCGCCGTTGCTCGATCCGGTCGCCTACGGAGCCCCGCGCTCGACGCCGACGCTGGAGGGCTTTCTGTTCCCGGACACGTTCCAGCTGCGCTCGCCGATCTCGATCCCGGCGCTCGTGGCGGACCAGCTCAAAGAGTTCAAGAGGGTGTTCGCGACCGTCAAGGAGAGCTACGCCCGTAGCCAGAACCTGACCCCCTACGACGTGCTGATCGTCGCATCGATCATCGAGAAGGAGGCAGCGACCGCCCGTGACCGGCCGCTGGTTGCCGCGGTCATCTACAACCGGTTGCGCCACCACATCCCGCTGGGGATGGACTCGACGACCCGCTACGAGTTCAACGACTACAACAAATCCTTGACCCAATCGCAGTTGGCCTCGCCTTCGCCCTATAACACGCGCCTGCACGTGGGGCTGCCTCCTACGCCGATCAGCAATCCCGGCCTCGCCGCCATCGAGGCCGCCGCGCATCCCGCGCACGTCAACTACGTCTACTTCGTGGCCAAAGCTTGTGGCAACGGGGACCAGCGGTTTACCGCGAGCTACGACCAGTTCCTTACATGGTCGGCCCAGTACCAGGCAGCGCGCGCCAGTAACGGCGGACGCTTGCCGGCGCATTGCTAACACATCCCGAGGTCCGGTTGGGCGTCGTCGGCTGGCCCGTGGCGCACAGCCTGTCTCCGAAGATCCAGAACGCCGCGCTCCGGGCCGCCGGCCTGTCCGGGTGGCGCTACCAGAGGCTCCCGATCCCGGCGGGGCTGCTGACAGAGACGGTTCGAGCGCTTCCTCAGGCCGGGTTTCGCGGCGTCAACGTCACGATTCCCCATAAGGAGGCGGCGGTCGAGCTAGCCACCGTGGCAAGCCCCAGCGCCAAAGCGATCGGCGCGGCCAACACGCTGATCTTCGAAGCGGACGGCGAGATCCGAGCGGAGAACACGGACGCCTCGGCGCTGATCGCGACGTTGCCGTTTCCGGCCGCCGGCAAGACGGCGATGGTGCTCGGCGCTGGCGGCAGCGCACGCGCGGCGGTCTGGGCGCTCCTGAACGCCGGTGCCGCCGAGGTTCGGGTGTGGAACCGGACGGCGGAACGAGCACGGATCCTGTGCGCCGAGATCGGGGGCACGCCGGTGGAGCGAGTGTCTCCCGCCGACCTGCTCGTCCACTGTACGTCCACCGGATTGGACGGTTTGGACGATTTCTTCAAGCAGCTCCCGCTAACCGCCGATGCGCTCGCGGGCTACGAATGCGTGGTTGATCTCGTGTACTCCGAACCACCAACGCAGCTGACCCGGACCGCAAGGTCGCGACAGCGCGCCGTCGTCGACGGGCTCGAGGTGCTGATCGCACAGGGGGCATTCAGCTTCGAACTTTTCACGGGCCGGTCCGCTCCCGTGGCGGCGATGCGCGCGGCGCTGAGCGGATGAACGAGCAGAGCCGCCATCTCAGAGCGGTAGGCGCCGCCTCCGGCGAGGATCACCACGATGAGCGGCGGAATGGGATCACGCCGCCGCGCAGTCGAGGCGTCACGAGCAGGTTCCTGACCGATGTGATCGTAGAGCTCGGCATGGTCGATCGCGACCGGGTGCAGCGGGCC
Organism: uncultured Solirubrobacteraceae bacterium; assembly: GCA_955652345.1. Taxonomy (GTDB): domain Bacteria; phylum Actinomycetota; class Thermoleophilia; order Solirubrobacterales; family Solirubrobacteraceae; genus Palsa-465. The sequence continues at coordinate 7,591 of CATPBV010000100.1, forward strand.
GAGCAGGAGGCGCGCTCGCAGGGCACCCCTCCGGAGCGAGTGCTGCTCGAGGAGGGTGCGATCACCTCCGTGCAGCTATCGCAGGCGATCGCTGAGCGATACGGGCTCGATCACCTCGACCTGGGAGTGATGACCGTCGACATGGCAGCCGCGAACCTCCTCAGCACCGCCTCGGCCAAGCGTTACGGAGCGGTCCCGGTCGCCTACGTCGACGACCACACACTCCTACTGGCGATGTCCGATCCGGCCAACGTCCTCGCGATCGATGACATCTCGCTGCTGACGCATTTCGACGTTCGTCCCGCGGTGGTATCCGAGGAAGACCTCGCGGGCTTGATCGCTCGCATGAACCGCTTCGAGGACGCGGTCAAGGAAGCCGTCGCCGAGGACGAGGACTCGGTTCCGGTCGAGGTCGTCGACCTGCGCGAGTCCGCCGACGACGCGCCGGTGATCAAGCTCGTCCATTCCATCATCGCCCAGGCCGCAGAGCGCGGTGCATCCGACATCCACTTCGAGCCGCAGGCCGACGAGGAAGGCCGCCCCGGTCGCGAGCTTCGCGTCCGGATGCGTGTCGACGGCGTCCTCACCGGGCTGACCACCGTGCCGCGGCGGATGATCGGCGGGGTGGTCTCGCGGATCAAGATCATGAGCGACCTCGACATCGCCGAGCATCGCCTCCCGCAGGACGGCCGCGTCAGCCTGACCGTGGAGGGCCGGCAGGTCGACGTCCGCGTGGTGACGATGCCGAGCGTGCAGGGCGAGTCGGTGGTGCTGCGAGTGCTCGACAAACAAAGCATCCGCTTCGAGCTCGAGAAACTCGGGATGCAGGCGCACGAGCTGGGCCGCTTCCGCCGCGCGCTTCACCGATCGCACGGCTCGGTCCTCGTGACGGGGCCAACCGGTTCTGGAAAGTCCACGACGCTGTACGCCGCGCTCGACGAGCTCAACACGCCCGAGAAGAACATCATCACGATCGAGGATCCGGTCGAGTACCAGATGCCGGGCGTCACCCAGGTTCAGGTCAATCCGAAGGCCGGGCTGACGTTCGCGACGGGGCTGCGCTCGATGATGCGCGCCGACCCGGACATCCTGATGGTGGGGGAGATCCGCGACCGGGACACCGCCCAGATTGCGATCGAAGGGGCCCTGACCGGACACACGGTCCTCTCGACGCTGCACACGAACGATGCTCCGTCGGCCACGACCCGCCTGATCGAGATGGGAATCGAGCCGTTTCTGGTGGCCTCGGCACTCGAGTGTGTCGTTGCCCAGCGGCTCGTCCGGATGCTCTGCTCGCACTGCAAGCGCCGCGTCCTGGTCTCGGCCCAGGTCTTGTGCGATCACGGCTTCCGGTCGCAATTCGACATCGAGGCCTACGAGCCGGTCGGCTGCGGTCGCTGCGGTGGGTCTGGCTATCGCGGGAGGATCGGCCTGTACGAGGTGATGATCATGTCCGAGGCGATCCGCTCGCTGACGCTGACGCGGGGCTCTGCCGACCAGCTCACGGCGGTCGCGATCAGTGAGGGGATGCGCAGGCTTCGCGAGGATGGGCTGGAGAAGGTCAAGGCTGGACTGACGTCCATCGCGGAGGTGGCGCGGGTCACGGGAAGCGCCTGACAGGCCGATACGAGCTGGTCAGGCATGTAAGGAGCGTCAAGGATGGAGCTCGATTTCGCCCAGGTCCTGCTCGAGGTGATCGATCGCCGAGCCTCGGACCTGCATATCACCGCGGGGGCGCCGCCGATGGTGCGGGTGCGTGGGCGGCTGACCGCGCTCGAGGGCTATCCGGAGCTGTCGCCGGTCGAGACGCGCGAGATCGTCTACTCGATCCTGTCGAACTCGCAGCGCCAGAAGTTCGAGAACAACTGGCAGCTCGACTTCGCCTACCAGATCCCCGGAACCGCGCGCTTCCGCGTCAACGCCTATTTCCAGCGCTCGGCAGTGGCCGCCGCGTTGCGCCTGATCCCGGTAGACGTGGTGCCGCTCGAGACACTCGGGCTACCGCCGATCGTCGCGGACTTCGCCCGCAAGCCACGCGGCCTGGTGCTCGTCACCGGCCCCACCGGCTCTGGTAAGTCGACCACGCTTGCGTCGTTGATCGACGTGATCAACAGCGACCGTGAAGAGCACATCATCACGATCGAGGACCCGATCGAGTTCCTGCACCGCCACAAGAAGTGCATCGTCAACCAGCGTGAGGTGGGCACCGACGCGACCAGCTTCGCCGAGGCCTTGAAGGCGGCGCTGCGCCAGGACCCCGACGTGATCCTGCTCGGCGAGATGCGCGACCTCGAGACGATCGGAACCGCGATAACCGCGGCCGAGACCGGTCATCTCGTGTTCGCGACGCTGCACACCCAGGACACCCCGCAGACCGTCGATCGGATCATCGACGCCTTCCCCGGTAGCCAGCAGGACCAGATCCGAGCGCAGCTCGCGGTGTGCCTGCAAGGCATCATGACGCAGATGCTGCTGCCGACCGCCGACGGCGCCGGCCGCTGCGTCGCCGCAGAGATCCTGTCCCCGACGCCCGCCGTCAGGAACCTGATCCGCGAGGCCAAGAGCCATCAGATCTACTCCGTCCTTCAGACCGGCGCCTCGCACGGCATGCAGACGATGGACTCCTCGCTTGCGGACCTAGTTCGGGCCGGCAAGATCACGCGCAAGCTCGCGGAGTCGAGAGCCCACTCGCCCGAGGAGCTGCGCCGCCTGCTCGGCGAGCCCGCGCGGCCGATAGCGGCGTAGGTCAACTATGCCCACATTCGTCTTCAAAGCGATTGACCTTGCCGGAGCCGCCGCCAAGGGAGAGGTCGAGGCCGACTCCAAGCAGGCGGTCGCCGCGCAGCTGAAGGAGCGGGGCCTCGTCGTCGTCGACGTCGCCCACAAGTACCGCTCCAAGGAGCTGAACATCCAGCTATCGCGGGTCAGTCCCAAGGACCTGGCGGTGGCCTCGCGCCAGCTGGCGACGATGGTGAGCTCAGGGCTGTCGATCCTCCGCGCGCTGCACGTGCTCGAGGAGCAGGTCAAGTCCAAGCGGCTGCGAGACACGATCGAAGCGGTGCGCAAGGACGTCGAGGCGGGGCTTCAGCTGTCGGACGCGATGGCCCGTCACCCGAAGGTGTTCGGGCCTCTGTACGTGGCCATGGTTCGTGCCGGGGAGACCGGCGGCGTGCTGGAGGAGTGCCTGCTTCGCACCGCCGACCAGCTCGAGAAGGACGCCGCGCTGAGGCGGCAGGTCCGGGCCGCGATGATCTACCCGGCGCTCGTGATCTCGTTCGCATTGATCGTGCTGCTGGCGCTGGTGGCGTTCCTGATCCCGGTGTTCGTGAAGGTGTTCAAGCAGTTTCCATCTGGCAAGCTGCCGGCGCTCACCAAGTGGATGGTGGGGCTATCGCACCTGGTGACACATCAGGCGTACGTGCTGGTCGGAGTCGTGGCGCTGGTCGTCGGCGGCTTCATCTCGTTCAAGCGCTCGCAGTGGGGAAGACCGCATTGGGACGCGTTCAAGCTGAGAATCCCGATGAAGATCGGCGATGTGGTGCAGAAGGTGGCGATTGCACGCTGGTCTCGCACGCTCGCGTCGCTGACGAGTGCCGGCGTCCCGATCCTCCATGCGATCGAGATCACCGGCAAGACCGCCGGCAACGCCGTCGTGGAGCGCGCAATGGGCGAGGTCATCGCTTCGGTCAAGGCCGGCGGGACGCTCGCAAGCCCGCTCGGCGAGGCCGGCGTGTTTCCGGCGATGGTCGCTCAGATGGTCGCGGTCGGCGAGGAGACGGGCGCGCTCGACACCATGCTCTCCAAGATCGCGGACTTCTACGACGACGAGGTGTCAGCCGCGGTCAAGGCGCTCACCTCGATCATGGAGCCGGTGATGATCATCGTTGTCGGCGGGATCGTCGGTGTGATCGTGATCTCGATGTACCTGCCGCTGTTCAGCGTGTACAACTCGATCAAGTAGCGTGGCGCTCGCGTGGACGCGATCGGTCGCACCGCCAGTGCGTCGCCCCGCCGGCCGCAGCTGAGACCGTCGCCTGCGATCGCGAGGCTGTGATGGCTATCGTTGCGGTCGTGGCGACCGAACGGCAGGAGGACTCAAGCCGCCTCGAGTGCTCACCGTGCCGCGGAACCGGCACGGTCATCTCAGCGCTCGGCGGCGAGCCGCGCGAAGTCACATGTCCCTGGTGCGGTGGCTCGGGGCGCTTCATTCCCGGTCGAGACGCACAGCAC
>CATPBV010000101.1 GCA_955652345.1 uncultured Solirubrobacteraceae bacterium
CAGTTCAAGCAGCTGGCGCAGGAGATCGCCGGCCAGCGGGCGATCCCCGGCATTCACGTGAGCATCCCGAACCCGGGGTCTGCGCAGACCCTGCTGCTGATCGGCTCAGATCACCGCCTCGGCGAGCCTTTCAACGCCGCGAACACCGACACGATGCTGCTCGTCCACATCGACCCCAATTCGTCGACGATCAACATGCTGTCGGTGCCGCGTGACCTCGAGGTGCAGATCCCGGAGGGGGGCGCGCTTGTCACGAACCGGATCAACGCGGCCTATTCGATCGGCGGTCCGGGGCTGCTGCTGCGAATCCTGAGGACGCAGGTATTCCCGGGACTTCGGGTCAACCACGTGATCGACGTGAACTTCGGCGGATTCGTGGCGCTGGTCAACGCGATCGGGTGCGTATACACGGACGTCGACCACCGCTATTACAACAACACCGCCTACACGAACTACTCGAGCATCGACGTCCAGCCCGGCTACCAGAAGTTGTGCGGTACGCCGGCGCTGCAGTTCGTCCGCTTCCGGCATACCGACAACGACATCGTGCGCAATGCTCGCCAGCAGGACTTCCTGCGCTGGGCCAAGCAGCAATTCAGCATCTCCTACCTGTTCGACAACAAGGACAGGCTGGTGCGCATCTTTGGTGCCCACACGCAGACCGATGCCAACCTTCACACGGTCGACGGCCTGATCAACCTGTCGAACCTACTCCTGTTCTCGGCGGGACACACGATCAAGCAGATCCCGTTCCCGGCGATCTTCCTGCCTTGTGCTCCCGGCACGGGCCAGGCCTGCTATGTGGCGGCCGATGCAGGCGCTGAGCACCACGTGTTCAAGCAGTTCATGAGCCCGACGGTGGCGGCATCAGGCTCGGGCGCGGCTGCCAGCCATGGCGGCGCGGGTGCAGTCGCACCAACGAAACCCGGACCGGTGCCTGGCCTGACCGCCGACGTCAGCGACGGCAGCGCACAAAAGGGGGCGCTCGGCAACGTCGGGTTCCCGGTCTACTTCCCGCGCCTGATCGCAAGCGGCTCCTCCTACTGCTCGGGCGCAACGGGCAGCTGTCCGGCGGAGATCCAGACCACAGGCTCCTACCCACGTGCCTACGAGATCCACGACCCGAGCGGCGGCAGCCACACCGCCTACCGGATGACGCTCGCGGTCAATCCCGTCCTCGGCGAGTACTACGGCGTGCAGGGCACCACCTGGCAGGACCCGCCGATCCTGAACAGCCCCACGCAGACGCGGACCGTCGATGGCAAGCAGCTGCTGCTGTACGTCAACGGCGGAAGGGTCAGCCTGGTGGCGTGGCACACGCCGCAAGCGGTGTACTGGATCTCGAATACGCTCACGGACGAGATCGGGAACCGCCAGATGATCGCGATCGCGGCCTCGCTGACGCGGTAGCGGCCGCTACCCTCGGCGCCCATGGCATCCCCGGGAGAACCGATAGCGGTGATCGGTACGGGCTACGTTGGCCTGGTGACCGCCTGCGGGTTTGCCGAGCTCGGCAATGAGGTGTGGTGCGTGGACGTCGATCGGGACAAGATCGCGATGCTCGAGCGTGGCGAGATGCCGATCTACGAGCCGGGACTCCACGATTGCGTTGCGGCGAATCGGCAGCGACTGCACTTCGGGACCGAGCTCGGGCCGGCGCTCGAAAAGGCCCGGCTGTTGTTCGTCGCGGTCGGCACGCCTCCCACGTACTCGGGCGACCCTGATCTGTCCGCCGTCGACGCCGTCGTACAGGCGATGCCGTCCTCCGATCGCCACGCTCTCGTGATGAAGTCGACGGTCCCGGTCGGGACGGGCGCCGCGATCAAGCGCCTGTTAGCTGAACAGGGCAAGAGCGACTTCGCGTACGTGTCGTGCCCGGAGTTCCTCAAGGAGGGCTCGGCGCTCGATGACTTCCGCGCGCCTGACCGCATCGTGGTGGGCGACGACGGAGACTGGGCCGGCGATGCCGTCGCCGGGGTGTACGCGCCGCTTGGCGCGCCCGTGATCCGGACTGACGTGGCGAGCGCCGAGATGATCAAGCTCGCGGCGAACGCGTTCCTCGCGACCAAGATCTCGTTCATCAACGAGATCGCCAATGTCTGCGAGGAAACCGGCGCCGACGTGCTCGAGGTCGCCCGCGGGATGGGCCTCGACCACCGGATCGGCGAGCACTTCCTCAGGCCGGGCATCGGTTACGGCGGAAGTTGTTTTGCGCCGGAGGAGACCGTGCTGGTACGCCATCGCGGCCGGACGACGTTGTTGACGTTCGAGCGGCTGTGGAAGCGGATCGCCTCCGAGCAAGCGGAGCTGGGGGAGGGGCTGCTCGAGCCCCACCAGCTCGAGGTCCTGTCGTGGGCGCCGGGGACGGAGCGGCCTCTGTTCTTGCCGGTGATGTGCCTCACACGGCGTGAGCACGACGGTGAGCTCATCGAGGTGCGCACGAAGATGGGGAGGAGGATCCGGTGTACGCCGGATCACGGTTGGATTGTCGGCGACGGGGAGGGAGGAGAGGCCGGGTTCAAGCTCGCCCAGGATCTGATGACCGACGATTGGCTTCCGGTGGCACTCGGGCGCTCGGAGGAGTGGGAGGGGACGAAGGTCGCCTCGCTGATGGCCGCGGCCGAGGCGGCCGAGCTGTCGCCCGAGCAGCTGATCATCCGTCCGCGGCGCGAGCACATCGATGAGCTGGTCCGGCGGCCGATCGAGGAGCGAAGGGCGGTGTTCACCAGGTCCTCGTCGGTGGCATCACGCACCGGAGACGTCCGCCGGACTGGAACGCTTCGGCTCGACGAGCTCGCACTGGCGGAGATTCCGCTGACCGGCTCGACGATGAGCACGACCAAGAACGGGAACCATCCGCGGAGCGAGCTTCAGATCGATGACAGCTTCTGGCGAGTGGCAGGTCTGTATATCGCCGAGGGTTGCGCCGAGCTCGGGCCCGACAAGTGGTCGCTCAAGTGGTCTCTACACCCCACTCGTGAGCAGCACCTCGTGGACGACATCGTCGCGTACTGGATTCGCCAGAACGTCCAGGCACGGGTCACCCGCTCGCCAACCGCTCGGGTGGTGACTGTGCGGTCGCGCTTGGTCACGACCTGGTGGACGCAAGTGCTCGGTCTCGGCCGTACGAGCTACGAGCAGCGTCTCCCCGATCTCATCTGGGAGCAGCCGGACTCCGCCAAATGGGCCCTCCTATCCGGCTTGTTCGAAGGCGACGGCTCGTGGTCGCTGGTAAACGGCGGACCGAGCGTGGTGATCGAGCTGGGAACCGTGAGCGACGAGCTCGCCGGCGGGGTGTTGCGCCTGCTCGCGGACCTGGGCATCGTCGCTACACGGCGAGTGGGGCGGACCCGGAAGTCAACCAAGGACACGCACTGGATTCGGATCGGAGGCGCGAATCAGGTCGAGCGTGCGATCGAGCTTGTACCGAAACGTGACCGTCCCGGCGTGCTCGCGTCGATTGCCCGTCAGAAGAAGCGGATCGCGTCCACCGGCTACCGGCGGTTTGGGGACGGGCCGGCTTGGGTTCGAGTGACCTCCGCCGAGCGCGAGCCCTACCGGGGGCCGGTGTACTCGCTGGAGGTCTCATACGCCCACACTCTGGTGACATCCAATGCACTACTTTCTAGTAACTGCTTCCCGAAGGATGTCTCAGCGCTGAAGCAGCTGGCTGGCAACTCCGGCTACCACTTCCAGCTTCTGACCGCGGTGATCGAGGTCAACGAGCTGCAGAAGCGCCGCGTGATCGGCAAGCTCCACAAGCACCTCGGTCCGCTCGTCGGCAAGACGGTCGCGCTCCTCGGGCTCGCGTTCAAGGCGAACACGGACGACATGCGGGAGGCGTCCTCGCTCGTGCTTGCGGCGCGGTTGCAGGCGGACGGCGCCAAGGTCAGGGCCTACGACCCGATCGCCGAGGACGTCGCGCGCAACCTGATGGTCGGCGTCGAGTTCGCCGACTCGCCACTCGACGCAGTGGAGGGAGCGGACGCCGTGATCCTCGTAACCGAGTGGCCGGAGTTCGCCGAGCTCGACTGGGGTGAGCTGGCCGCTCGCATGTCGGGCAGGGTCGTGATCGACGGCCGCAACTTCCTCGAGCCGGAGCTCGTCAGAGCGGCCGGCTTCGCCTACGAGGGCATCGGGCGGTGACTTGCAGGCGCTGATCCTGGCCGGGGGGGAGGGGACCCGGCTTCGCCCCCTGACGTCGACGATCGCCAAGCCCGTCGTCCCCCTCGCCGGCCGGCCGTTCCTGTCCTACATGCTCGAGTGGCTAGGCGAGCATGGGGTAGGCGAGGCGATCCTGTCGTGCGGCTTCCTTGCTGACAGCGTCCGCGATGTTCTCGGCGACGGATCGGACTACGGCGTCCGGCTCTCCTACATCGAAGAGCCCCGCCCACTGGGCACGGGCGGCGCAGTCAAGTTCGCAGAGCCGCGGCTCGAGGAGCGCTTCCTCGTGCTCAATGGCGACGTCCTCGCCGACATCGACTTGACTGCACAGCTGGAGGCGCACGAGCGGACCGGCGCGCTGCTGACGATCGCTCTGTACGGCGTCGAGGACACCTCCGCATACGGAACCGTTCGTTGCGCTCACGACGGCTCCGTGGTCGAGTTCGTCGAGAAGCCAGGCCCGGAGCACGCTGGGCCCGGGCTGATCAACGCCGGGGCCTACGTCGTCGAGCGCGGCGTCCTGCACACGATGGGGCCGGCCGGCACAACGATCTCGATCGAGCGCGAGGTCTTCCCACGGTTGATCGGATCCGGGCTGTACGGGTACGCCGCGAGCGGATACTGGCTCGACATCGGCACGCCCGAACGCTACCTCCAAGCCACCTACGACATCCTCGACCTCAACGTCCTCACCGCGGTGGGCCGGCGAATCGCCGCGGCGGGGTCGCTCGTCGCCGATGACGTGAGCCTCGAGGGGCACATCATCTCGCCGGCTGTGGTGGACCGCGGATGCGAGATCGGCGCGGGTGCGATCGTCGGCGGGCGCACCGTGCTGGGCGCCGGAGTGACCGTCGGCGCCGGCGCCCACGTCGAGGGCTCGGTGATGCTCGATGGCGCCAGCGTCGGGGAGCGAAGCACGATCAGCTCGTCGATCATCGGCCCCGAGGCCACCATCGGGGACCGCTGTCACGTCGAGTACGCGGTGCTAGGCGAGGGAGCGGGGCTGGGGTCTGACAGCGTGCTGGAGGCCGGCGCGCGTATCTTCCCGGGGGTGCGGCTGCCCGAGGGAGCGATTCGGCCATGAGAGCGATCGGCCTTGAGAGCGACCTGGCCCTGAGAGCGGTTCGGTCTTGAGCACCACCACAGATCTCAGCAGGCAGGCCATTGCGGCGATCGATGAGGGCGGGCAGCTCGCGGACATCCTGGGGATGCCCGAGCAGCTGCGCGACGCCCTCTGGCGAGTCCAGTCGGCTTCGCTCGAGCCACACGACGCTCCCGGCGGGCTGATCGTGGCCGGGATGGGAGGGTCGGCGATCGGCGGCCTCCTGGGCAGGGCGGCGCTGGGGGACCGCGCGTCCCGTCCGATCGTCATTGCCCGGGGGTACGCGCTGCCGGCATGGGCCACCCCCGACACGACGGTCCTGTGCAGCAGCTACTCGGGGCAGACGGAGGAGACGCTCGCCATCTACGACGCGGCCGGAGCTCTGGGGGCGCGCAGAATCGTCGCCACCACCGGCGGCAAGCTCGCCGAGGAGGCGCGCAGAGATGGGGTTCCCGTGATCCCGCTCCCCGGCGGGTTCCAGCCGCGTGCAGCGGTCGGGTACCTGCTCGTCGTCGCGCTCGAGGTGGCGGGACTCTGCGGGGCCGGCGAGAGCCTGCACGCGGAGATCGACGTGGCCTCCGCCCACGCCGAGGAGCTGGTGCGTGACTGGGGCCCGGACGGCGCTGAGGACGCGCTTCCGAAGATGCTCGCCCGGGGGCTGCACGGAACCGTTCCCCAGATCGCCGGCGCAGGCCTCACCGCTCCGGTCGCATACCGCTGGAAGACCCAGTTCAACGAGAACGCGAAGGTGCCGTCCTTCTCGCACGAGCTGCCCGAGCTCGACCACAACGAGATCGACGGCTGGCAGGGCGCCCGGGATCTGGGCCGCTTCAGCGCCGTGTTCCTCGACGACTGCGATCTGCACCCGCGAATCCGCCGTCGCATTGACCTGACGCGAGGAATGATCGCGTCCGAGGCCGCGTCTACCTACCGGGTTGAGAGCATCGGCCACAGCCGGACCGAGCGCCTGGTCTCGCTGGTGCTGCTCGGCGACCTTGCGTCGCTGTACCTGGCCGTGCTGCGCGGCGTCGACCCCGGTCCGGTGGCGATGCTCGACCGCCTCAAGGAAGCGCTCGCAGGCGGCTGGGACTGACGGCCGGGCCTCGGAAGGCGCGCGGCGCGGCGGGGTGTCTCAGAC
>CATPBV010000102.1 GCA_955652345.1 uncultured Solirubrobacteraceae bacterium
AGGTAGAGCAGGAACGGGTAGACGAGCGGCACCGACAGGCCGATCAGCGCGTTGTTGAACAGGGCCAGCGAGACCGAGAACCCGAGCAGCACCAGCTGGTCGAGGTGAAGCAGCGTCAGGCGCCGGCGGCGCACGGGGACGAAGGGCGCCAGGAACGCCAGGCACATCGGCACCCACACGTACCAGGCGTTGACCCTCCGGCCAAACGCACCCGGGTATCCACGCGCCATCGTCCACGCGACCTGAAACCCGCTCCAGGCTTCGGTCACCTTCCCGGTCGCGTCGTCGACGTACGCCTGCGCCAGCTCGATCTGGCCGGGTCCAGCGGCGAACCAGCTCACCTGCCAGCGGCCCGCTCCCTTGGTGTATTCGTAAGGCTTGGCGTGAGGATGGCGCCTGAGCTCGGCGATGATCACCGGCGACCGGGCCGCGATCCGCTCCACCCGCGAGGCCGTAAGCCGGTAACCGGCTGGAGGCGTATCCAGCGCGGTCACCAGCACCGGGGAGTTCGGGTTGGTAGCGGCCGTCGTGGTCGTTCTCGCCCGGGCGATCGCGGGCGCCGGCGCGCTGAGCGCCGCCAGCACCGTCAACAGCGCGAGGAGCTTCGCAGGACGGGGAGGACTTACGTCCGGAAGCTCCAAAGCTTTTGTCCGACGAAGGACAGGGGCGTCCCGGCCACGATCGCAATCGCCTGCGAGAGAACCTTGCTCATGCCGGCGCCACTGACGAGCGTCACCAGCACGACATACGTGAAGCCGAAGGTCACCAGCGAGACCGTGAGAAAGCGGATGCCCTGCCGGCCCGGATGGGCGGCGCGCGCGGAGAAGGTCCAGTGACGGTTCCACCAGAAGTTGTTGGTGACCGACACCACGAATGAGATCACCGCGGCGAGCCGGTAGTCGATGCCGAACACGTGCACGCACATCGCGAACACCGCGATGTTGACCACGTAGCCGCTGGCGCCGACGGTCGCGAAACGGACGAGCTGGAGCCAGTTGTGGGGCCGGCGGACGCCGTGGCGCACGCGGGCGTGGAATGGCAGCTCGACGGCGCTTGTCAGGGTGTCTTCGGCCACTCCGGCAACTCTATCGGCGAGCTGTCGCCTGTCGGCGAGCAGGAACGGCGAGGATCCGCACTACGCGTCCCGGGCGTTCGTAAACGCCACCTCGAAATGCTCGCAGACCAGCGGGGTGACGTCCCTGACCGACCACTGCTCGCGGTCCGAGCGCGAACTGGGCCCGGTGCCGCACCACATCAGCACACCCAGCGAGTCCGAGCGGTGGAGCGAGCCGTGGCTGCCACCCCCGACGTGGTCGGCCCCGCCCCAGTCGACGAACTCGTAGCCGGGAGCCGCCGACAGCAGGACATCGCCCGCTGTAGGGCATCTCAGCGCTGACCACAGGCGCGAGAGCCCGTCCGGGTACTCGGGCGTGCGCACGCGCCCGTCCTCGATCTGGGCTTCGAGGACCGCGAGATCCCCGTCGACGCTCCACCGGACGCCGCGGTCATCCTGGAGCTCGCCGCCCGGCGCGAAGCGGAGCTCGCCGCGCTCGCTTCGAACCACGCCCTCACCGCCATCGGGGTCGGTGAGCCAACAAGTGAGATCGACGCCGTCGAGATCGGACACCGCATCGACGACCTTAGCGACCAGTTCACAGCGGTGTTCGGAATCGAGCGCGTACACCATCGCCGCGCGCTGGGCGGGGCTTATCGCGATCTCCGCCCCGATCGACCGCGCCGCGCTCTGCGTGGCCACGTCGAAGTCGCCGAACGCCCGATCGAGGCTGATTCGCTCCTCCACCGCCGCCTGCGAGTGGTCGGACGCGACGATCACCGCGTGCTGCTCGAGAAATGCATCCGGTCCGCCGGCGGCATGCATCAGCCGCTCGAGCTGGCGGTCGGCGGCGGCGATCGATGTGACCTGCGAATGCGGGCCATTGCGGTGCGAGAAGGCGTCGTTATCGGGCAGCGAGAACAGGAGGAAGTCGAACAGGTCGTTCTCCACCAGATACGCGCCGACGCATCCTGTGTGCTGGTCGCGGATACCGGGCATCCCGAGCTGGCCGCGGCATCCGGTCTTGCGGGTTGCGTACAGGTCGGCGTAGAACAGCTCGAGCGGGCCGTCGATCGTCCGTCGGAACAGCGTCGAGGTCACGAGCCGCGCCAGCGCGGTCTCGTTCGCGACCTCGTGGTGATGGCGGCCGCGGTAGATCAGGTAGGTCGTTCCCGCCGTTCGGATCTCGGCGTCATCAAGCGTCTCGAACACGGTCTCCACCTCGTGCGACAGGTGCTCGGCGTTCATTCGATACACGGTGTCGGTCAGCGACCGGAGCACCCCGAACTGCCGGCTCGCCGAGAAGCTCGATCCATATTCGACGTACCGAGCCTCTTCGCGGTGGTACCAGTTCATGCTCGGGATCAGGTGCTGATCCGGGCCGACGCCGGTCGCGATCGTCGCCGCACAGACCGGGGTGACCGACGGGAACGCCGCAACGCAGTCGTCGACGTAGACGCCTTCGTCCATGATCCGAGCCAGCGCCGGGGCTCTACCGGTCGCGATCGCGCGCTCGAGCATCGCGGGCTTGAGCGCGTCGATGACAACGAGTACGAGCTTCTTGCTCACTGCGGGCTGGAGCTCAACGCAGGATCCGCAGGCCTGCGTACTTCTGGCCTTCGCGCTTGCGTCCCGCGACCAAGAGCCAGATGAGCCAGCAGAATCCGACCAAGCCCACCGGCGGCGCCACGACCGACATCACCGCCAGCAGCAGCGCGACCCCCTCGGCATACACCGTCAGCGTCCCGGCCGCATCGCGGTCGAGGCGTCCACGAACGCGAGCCACGAGCGGGACCGTGGCCAGGATCGCCACGGCCGCGCACAGAACGCCGCCGATGATCCCCGGCCAGATCGCGTAGTGCCCCCTCGCCAGCGAGCCCGCGAACAGGAGCGCTCCGAGAGCCAGCGCGGCCGCGCCCAGCCCGAGCCGGAGCGTACCTCGCTCGAAGCGCTCGCCTCCAAGCCTCCGCTCGGCGAGCGCGAGGACGATCGCACATGCGGCCATCGCGAGCAGGAAAGGCGCGCTCTGAAGGAAAGAGAGGTCGGTGCCGTTGAAGGAGATCTCGACACCGCCGGCCGCCAGCGCGCCGGCGGCCAACGCCGGCAGGAACGGTCGGATCCCAACCGCTGCCGCAAGGCCAACCCCCTGCAAGATGTCGAAGACGAGATGCACCGTGCGCTACCGTGGTCACTCGTGACGATAGTGCAGAGGGCACCGTGAGCCCCGGCACCAGGCGCCCACGGCCGACCGCGCACGACATCGAGCGCTACGCGGCTCTGTTCGCCGCGCGGACTAAGGTGATGAAGTCCTCCGCGATGCGCGACCTCATGGCTCTGACCGAGCGCGAGGACGTGATCTCCCTTGCCGGCGGCCTTCCGGACACCTCCACGTTCCCCGCCGACTCCTACGCGTCGGTGATGAAAGCGGTGGCGGCGGACTCCTGTGCGCGCGCCCTCCAATACGGCCCCACGGACGGACTGTCGCTCGTCAAGCGCTGCGTGCTCGAGGTGATGGCGGCCGAGGGCCTTGAAGTCGACGGCGACGACGTGCTCGTGACGACCGGCGGTCAGCAGGTGATCGACCTCGTCTGCAAGACCCTGATCGACCCCGGAGACGTGGTCGTCGCCGAGGCCCCGACGTATCCGGGCGCGGTGCCGACCTTCTGCGCCTATCAGGCGGACGTCGTCCAGGTGCCGATCGATCGGGACGGCATGCGCACCGACCAGCTCGAGGCGACGCTCGACGAGCTCGACCGCGCCGGCCGGCGCCCCAAGTTCATCTACACGGTCCCGAACTTCCACAATCCCGCCGGAGTGACGCTGTCGCACCAGCGCCGCCTGGAGCTCGTCCGGATCGCCGGCGAGCGCGAGCTGCTCGTGCTCGAGGACAACCCGTACGGGCTGCTCCGCTACGAGGGCAGCCCCCTGCCGACGCTCAGGGCGCTCGACGGCGGCGAGTTCGTGATCTACGCCGGCACGTTCTCGAAGATCCTGTCTCCGGGGGTGCGGCTCGGCTGGACCGTCGCGCCCGCCCCGGTGCTCGAGAAACTCAACATCGGCAAGCAGGCGTCGGATCTGTGCTCCTCTTCGATCTCGCAGTACTTCGTCGGCGCCTACTTCGACTCGGGGCCCTGGGAGGACTACGTCCGCTCGCTGATCGAGATCTACCGGCGCAGGCGAGACGTGATGCTCGATGCGCTCGCCGAGCACTTCCCGCGCGAAGCCGACTGGACGCATCCGCAGGGCGGGCTGTTCGTGTGGGTCACCCTGCCGGACTACATCGACACGACAGACCTGCTGGCCAGAGCCCTGGAGGAGCACGTCGCGTTCGTACCCGGACGTGCGGCGTACGTCGACGGAAGGGGTGGCTCGTGTCTGCGGCTGAACTTCTCGGGAGTCGATGAGGGGCTCATTCGCGAAGGAATTCGGCGGCTCGGCGAGGTTGTGCGTGAGCAGGTCGCGCTGTACAGCACCCTCACTGGGGCCACGCCCCGAGCGAGTGCCGCTCCGGCAGGTGCGCGCCCTGCTGTCCCGGAGCTGGCCGAGATCCTGCACCTGCCGGTGCAGCACAGCCGGACGGGCTGAATCATTGAGAGGATTGGCGTTCCACTGGGCCTATTCGCCCGCAAAACGCCAAAGTGATCAGTTCCTGGCGGCTGTGTGAGGGTCGCGGTCCTCAAAGGTGGGCGTTCGCTGGAGCGCCAGGTCTCGCTGAAGTCGGGCGCGAGGGTCCAGGACGCGCTGCATCGTCTCGGCCACGAGGTGATCGCGATCGATGTCGGCTCGGACCTGGTCGACCGCCTGTCGGCCGCGCGCCCGGATCTGGCGTTCGTCGCGCTTCACGGTCGCGATGGCGAGGACGGCACGGTCCAGGAGCTGCTCGAGGTGCTGGACATCCCGTACACGGGCTCGAGGGTGTCCGCGTGCGTGCGGGCCGCCGACAAGGTCCTCGCCAAGCACGCGATGCGCGACGCCGGGATCCCCACGCCCGACTTCTACGCGTTCAGCGAGACGGCGTTCGAATCGCTCGGCGCCGCCCAGGCGCTTCCGGCGATCGAGGAACGGCTGAGCTTTCCGATCGTGGTCAAGCCCGCCGTCCAGGGGTCGGCGCTCGGCATCAAGTTCGCGCGCAGGGCCGAAGATGTTCCCGCGGCGCTGGTCGCGGCCTTCTCGTATGACCGCAAGGTGCTGCTCGAACGGTACGTCGAGGGACGCGAGCTGGCCGTGTCGATCATCGAGCGCGGTGGCGAGCCGCACGCGCTTCCGATCGTCGAGGCCGTGCCCCAGGAGGAGGACTTCTACGACTTCGAGGCCAGGTATGAGATCGGGCGCACGCGGTTCGAGTGCCCGGCTGAGCTGAGCGGCCCGGTCGCGGCGCGCGCCAGCGAGGTTGCTCTCGACACGTACCGGCTGCTCGGATGCTCGGGGTTCGCCCGCGCCGATCTCATGTTCGAGAACGATGGCGAGGCGCTGCACGTGCTCGAGCTGAACCCGATCCCGGGGTTGACTGAGACGAGCCTCCTGCCGCAGGCTGCGGAGGCCGCCGGCATAGCTTTCGACGAGCTGATCGAGACGATCGTCGCGGCCGTGCCCGGGGTTCCCGCAGCCCCGTAACCGCGTCCGGCTCCGGGCCGCTGCATGCTCCGCTCCATGGTTCCAGGAGACCGCTCCGCATGCAGCGGCTCACGCCACGGGCCGGCATCCCAGCCGGCCCCTTGTTCCCGTTATTCGTCGCTCGCGAAGTCCTCGGGCGTCACATGGTCGAGGAAGTCCTTGAACTTCTCGACCACTTCCTCCGTGTCCTCGACCTCGTGCTCGAACTCGATCGCCGACTCAGCGATCACGTCATCGGCGGCGAAGATCGGCGCTCCCGCGCGGACCGCGAGCGCCAGCGCGTCGCTCGGGCGAGAGTCGATCTCCAGCTCGCGACCGTTGACCCGTAGGCTGATAGACGCGTAGAAGGTGTTCTCGCGCAGCTCGGTGACGGCCACCCGGGTGCACTCGACGTCGAGCTCGCCGAGCACGTCGGAGAGGAGATCGTGCGTCATCGGGCGAGGGGTCGAAGCTCCCTGGAGCTTCATCAGGATCGCAGCGGCCTCCGGATGGCCGATCCAAATCGGCAGGAACTTGTTGCTCTCGACGGCCTTCAGCAGCACGATCGGCTGCTTGCCAACCATGTCGAAGCTCACGCCGTAGATCACCATCTCCTGCAAGCTGCGGGCTCCTGGTTCGGGGGTTAGGCAAGTATATGCCCGGGGAATCCGACCTCCTGAGGGGATCAGGCGAGGGCCCGAGCGCCTTGTGGCGATTCCCGACAGGCGCAGGACCCGGCGCGCCGCAGGCCCCGCCGGCTCGCAGAAAGCACCCATTGCAACCCGGCTTGCCGCCGCACCGAACGGTACGACGAACGTCGTACTACTGCTACAATCTAGTCACAAACACTTGAAATCGATGGAGATGAAACTGAGCACAATTGATGAGCGCGAGCGCCAGGCCCAGGCCAGCGTGCGCGCAGACCACAATGAAGGAAACGACCGTCCGCATGCCCGCAGGGCACACGGTGTGACGCCGTCGGCCGCAAATGGCCGCCAGCGCCGGCGCCGGTCCGCCCACTCGGCGGCGGATGGCACCACGCGTAGTGGCGAGCTTCGCAGCGCCGATCACGGCTCCGTGATCGGCGACACGATCGATCTGTTCCTGCGTCGTGCCCGCATGCACCCGCTGCTGACGGCGGCCGAGGAGGTTGAGCTCGCCAAGCGCATCGAGCGCGGGGATCTCGCGGCCAAGGAGCGGATGATCAACTCGAACCTGAGGCTCGTGGTCTCGCAGGCCCGGCGCTACCAGGGTCATGGCCTTGCCATGGAGGACCTCATCCAGGAGGGCATGCTCGGCTTGATCCGCGCAGTCGAGAAGTTCGACTGGCGACGCGGATTCAAGTTCTCGACCTATGGGACGCTCTGGATCCGCCAAGCGATCCAGCGCGGGCTTCAGAACAACGGGCGCACGATCCGCGTGCCCGTGCACATCGCGCAGCGCCAGGTCAAGGTCCGCAAGATCGAGAGCGAGCTGAGCACAAGGCTCGGCCGCGAGCCGACCGACGAGGAGATCGCGGCAGTCGCCGAGCTCACGCCCGACGAAGTGGCGGAGCTGCGGGAGCTGAGCCGTGGGCTTGCCAGCCTCGACCAGCCCGTCGGCGAGGACGGTGAGACCGCGTTTGGCGAGCTGCTCGCGAGCGATCTTCCCGGCCCCGCCGCGGAGCTCGAGGAGTCCGATCGCGAGCACCGGATCGGCGAGGTCGTGGAGCAGCTCCCCGAAGCTGAGCGGAACGTGATCCGGCTCCGGTTCGGGCTTCATGGCGACGAGCCGCTGACGCTCAGACAGACCGGATCCGAGCTGGGTATCCCGGTGGCGCAGGCGCGTGAGCTCGAGGCGCGCGGGCTGCGGCGGCTGGCGGCGAGCCGCGAGCTCGAAGAGCTACGCGACGCCGCCTAAGACGCCCGCCCTGGGCTCACCCCTGGGTGGGCCCAGGCTCCCGCTACAGCCTTCGGTAGCGGGCCTCCAGCACCGAGACTCGCACTCGGCTAGCGTCCTGGAGCCTGATCGGCCGGGTAATCGCCGAGCGCGCGGGTTCCGCGCGCTGAAGGTCCAGAGCTTGCACGTAACCTTGCCCAGATGGCAACAGCCCCACTCGACGTAGCCCGAGGCGAAGATCGCCACGATCGTGTGTGCGGCGCGGCCGCACGACGCAGCTGGTGAGCACGGAGTGAGGCCGAACAGGCGTAGACGGGTCGTGTCGGTCGTTGGAACCCGACCCAACTACATGAAGATCGCGCCGATCGCAGCAGGGATCGCCAAGCGCGAGGAGCTCGAGCATGTGCTCGTTCATACCGGCCAGCACTACGACGATTCGATGTCGCGGGTGTTCTTCGAGCAACTCGGGGTCGGCGCGCCCGATCACACGCTTGATGTCGGCTCGGGCACTCACGCCGTCCAGACCGCGCGGGTCATGGAACGGCTCGAGCCGTTGCTGCTCGCGCTCGCACCCGATGTGGTGCTGGTGCCCGGTGATGTCAACTCGACGATGGCGTCCGCGCTCGTGGCCGGCAAGCTGGACATGCGAGTTGGACACGTCGAGGCGGGGCTGCGCAGCTTCGATCGCACGATGCCCGAGGAGATCAATCGCGTCGTGACCGACTCCATCGCAGACATGCTGTTCATCCACTCCCCGGAGGCCCGTACCAACCTGCTCGCGGAGGGAGCCCCCGAGGAGACGATCGTCGCGGTCGGCAACACGATGATCGACACGCTCGTCGCGATGCTCCCGCGCGTCGAGGAGGCCTCTACCGGGGCGAGCCTCGGCCTGACCAAGGGCGACTACCTGCTCGTGACGCTACACCGACCCGCGCTCACCGACGGTCCGCTGCTAGCGGAGGCGCTGGCGCGGCTTGCGGAGCTCGCCCGGGAGCTGCCCGTGGTGTTTCCGGTACATCCGCGGACGCGCGCCCGTATCGATGCATTGGACCTGGCCGCCACGGGGGTGCGCCTGCTCGATCCGCTGGGGTACATCGAGTTCATGAGCTTGGTACGGAGCGCGACCGCGCTGCTGACGGACTCCGGAGGAATTCAGGAGGAGACCAGCTTCCTGGGCATTCCGTGCTTCACGCTGCGCGACAACACTGAGCGCCCTATCACCGTCACCGCGGGCACGAACGTCCTGCTTGGCCTGGAACCTCGGCGAATCTCAGAGATCCCGGATCTGCTCGCGCAGCGTGCGGGCGTGCGACCTGCGTCGATTCCCGGCTGGGACGGCGCCGCCGCGAGCAGGGTGCTGGCCGTGCTCGAGCTCGACGAGCTCCCGTCTCGGGTCGCCCTCACCGCAGCGCGGCGCTCGGACGAGCAACGCGTCGACGGCGCAGTGCGCGAGGTAGGTCGTCCGCAGCCGCTGGTTTAGCGCGCGCCGGGCGCGCGATTACTGGCTGGTGCCCGGGGGCGGAAGCGCCGTCCCGCGGTTCGCACCGGTAACCGCATCGCCGATCAGGATCCCGTCCCGGATCTGACTCATGAGGTCGCCGACGCCGCTCGGGGAATGCGGCAGCAGGATCGTGTTCGTCTTCGAGCCCTCTCCCAGCGCCCGGATCATGTCGGTGTACTGGGTCAGCGCGACGAGCGCCATCGCCTCCTTCGGGTCCAGCCCGTGCTGGGCGATGATCTCGAGCGACTCGTGCAGTCCCTCGGCGATCGCCTTGCGCTCAGCGGCGACGCCCTCGCCCTGGAGGCGCATCGTCTCTCGCTCGCCCTCGGCCTTCTTGACCGCAAGCGTCTTCTGCGCGTCACCCTGAGCCGCGGCGGCGACCTGGTTGCGCTGGGCGGCGTTGATGTTGTTCATCGCGTCCTTGACCTTCTGGTCGGGCTCGATGTTGGTCACCAGCGCCTTGACGACGTCGTACCCGTACTCGGCCATCGACTCGCGCAGCCTGTCCTGGATGTGCTGGGCGATCGTGTCGGCGTCGGCGTACGCCTCGTCGAGGTCCATGCTCGGTATGTGCGAGCGCACCACGTCGAACGCGTACGACTGCATCTGCACCTCGGGATCGTCGAGCTTGTAGTAGGCGTCCCTGACCTTGTGCTCGTCGGCGCCGACCTGGTACTGGACGGCCAGCTTGACGCGGACGAACACGTTGTCCTTGGTCTTGGTCTCGATCTCCGAGTTCAGCTGCTCGACCTGGAGCGACATCCGTCCCGCGACGCGCTCTACGAACGGCGTCTTGGTCTGCAGGCCGGGACCTGCGACGCGTACGAACTTGCCGAACCGTTCGACAATCGCCCGCTCCTGCTGCTCGACTGTGAAGAAGAACAAAGGCACTGTTGAATTCCTCTCTGGGGGTCCGTGTAGGGGCTGAGCTCCCTTTACCGCGTTATCGACAGGTTGGGCGCTTGATCAAGCAGGATCACCCGCCACGGAAACGTTAGGGTCGGGGCGGACATCGGTCAAGCTGCACCCGCGCGGCGCCGATAGGCCTGCGCGCCCGCTGAGCAGCGAGGAGTAACTTGACGGCATGGCTCAGCAGCTTCCCGTCGTCGAGCTGGTCGGGCGAACCGCCGACGAGGGCCTGCTCGCGCAGCAGGACGACCTGCCGGAGGCCGTCGGCCTGCCGGAGTCGATCCCTCAATGGTCTGGACGGCGCGGCGTGGTCGCCGCGGGCGCGACGATGACCGGCGTGACTCTCGTCGGGGGCATCGGTCTCGCGATCCTCGGTGGGGTCAGCGCGATAACCGGTGGCCTCGGTCTCGGCGAGGTCGTGGAGCTTGGGGCCGGCGTCGGCTTGGCTGGCACTCATTGGGGCTGGGTCCACGTTGCCGAGCTCACCGCCAACGGCGTCGAGAACCGCCGTCACAGCGAGGTCGTGGACCGTCGCAGGCTATGGCTCGAATCGATCGAGCCATACACCCGCTACGAGGTTTCGACGACCGTCGGAGACGATGGCTCGATCAGCATCGTGCGGGTCCGCCGCCGCGCGATCCCGACCGGTGACGGGAAGTTCACGTTCCGGCGAGAGGTCGTGAGCACCGAGGTGCATTCCGCAGACGAGCCGGCCGCCGAGGTCACGGAGCGCGCCGAGCTGCTGCGCCGCGAGGCCGCAATCGAAACCGAGCGCGAACGAGAGGCCTACCGCGTGGCCGCCGACGCGTATGAGACCGCGCTGCTGCACAGCCACGACGAGCAGAGCCAGCTCGCCGCCAAGCGCGCGGCCTCCGAGGCGCTGTCGGAGCGGATCAACACGAACCTACGCGATCCGCCGCTGGTCGAGTAGCCCCCGGACCAGCGGCGGTCCGTTCGTCTGTGCGGCGCTCTGGGTACTCAGCGGCTGCCGCTTCGCCGGCGTTCGCCTACTCGCCCCAGCCTGACGCGCCGGCCCCGGCGTAGCGCAGCGACCCTGGAGTGGTGAGAGTCTCGCCGGTCTCCAGCAGGGTCTTCAGGCCCGAGAGGATCATCGGCCAGCCGCCATAGAGCTCTCCGTGGGCGCCGTCGCGCAGCTGGTCATGGATGACTGTGAGCCGGCAGGAGTCGTCGACCTGCTCTATCTCCCAGGTGACCCTCGAGGTGCCTTCCGCCCTGACGTCGTCGCTCCACAAGGCGTTGAAGCTCTGGACTAACCGGTTGGGCGGATCCACCTCGAGGTTCTCTCCCGCGACGATCGGCATGCTCGCTCCCTCGGGAACGCCCTCGTAGGCCGATCCAGGGGACCAGTCGGACTTGACCCCGACGCCAAAGGTGTACCTCGCCCTCTGCGCTGGGTCGGTGATCGCCTCCCAGAGACGCTCGGGCGTGGTCTTGATGTAGATCTCGAACACTTTCTCCATCGTGTTGTCCTCCAGTTTGTGCTTGAGGTCGCTCAGGTTGGCGACCCATGGTTCGGCGTACTTGCTCACCCAGCGGTCGTGCACCAGGCGAATCGGGACGGAGTTCAGGTAATGCAGCTTCTCGCGGCCACGCTTGCGGCTGACGACCAGGCCCGCGTCCTCGAGCACCCGGAGGTGCTTCATCACGCCGAAGCGCGTCATCGGCAGGCGCTGCTCGAGCGCGGTCAGCGTCTGTCCGTCTGCTCGGAACAGCTCGTCGAGAAGGGTGCGGCGGGTGGGATCCGCAAGCGCCTTGAACACATCGTCCATACGCGCAGTATATGTGACCATTTGGTCACATGTCAACCGCTCTCAGCGGTGAGCTTTGCGATGGTGGTGCCGGTGGTGCTTTCTCCCACGCCGGTGATGACGATGCCCGTGCTGGCGCGGCCCGAAGGTCCGACCCGATGCCAGCGGCGGTGCCGGCGGCGCCAGCGCCGTCCCGCCGCCGCCTGGCGTGCTCGGTGAGTTGTTGGTCACGCACTGCATCGCGTAGCGGATCTTGTCGGCGTCGGTGTGTCCGCTCGAGTCGTACACGTTCAGCGCCGGCGCCACCAGGCTGGTCGCCCACGGCTCGGCGTAGAACGAAAAATCTCCCCCCGAGTCGACCAGGTAGGCGCCGAAGTCCCGCGCCGCCAGGGCGATCGCGGTGCCGACCTGCGTCTGCAGGCCCAGCTGGCGCTTGAACAGCGACAGCGAAAACGAGCCGTTCGACTGTAGGCCGTAGCTCTTGGGGATAGCGAACAGCTGGCCCATCGGGATGTGGCCGGTGTACTGGTTGGAGGGCCAGCCGTCGTTGGCAGTCGCCGGCCACACCCAGGAGTCGGTCTGGTGATCGAGCTGAATCGCGACCGCCAGCGGATGGCGGATCGCGCCCGCCTGGAGCTCCCAGGTCCGGATCAGGCCACCGAGCGCCGATCCTCCGTAGGCGCGGACGCCGCCCTGCCCGACGCCCGGCCCATACAGGTTGGTCTTCGTCTCGTAGGTGGAGATCCAGCCTGTCCCGTATCGACGCGCCTGCCATTGCTCGTAGGCAACGGAGTGGGTTGGATCGACGATATGCAGGTGGGCGTCGCCGCTCGGATACTGCGGATCAGCCGGCTTCATCCCGGTCGGTGCGTGCACGCTCGCCACGTACGCGGGTGGCCCACCACCGCTCGTGGTGTAGAGCCGCGTCAGCGGATCGCTCGCGCTCGCGATGTATATGGGGTGGCTCCACTGGCTCGAGGCGATGTCGGTGTACAGGCTGTGGTCCTCGATCTCGCGCGTGCAGGCCGTCGACGGCGCAAGCGATGCCGCCGAGCCGATCGGCGTGTTCCACGGGGAGCTCGTGGCGAACGGCCAGCATGCGGGGTCGCGAAGTCCCCCAGGGAGGGCGTTGCCCGGGGTGCACACGAACCCAACCTGCGCTGGCACGCTCGCGAGGCCGACCGCGGCCAGGGCCCCGACAACCAAGGCGATCGCGACGAGCGCGAGAGCCACTCGCGGCGCCCTCGCGACCAACCGAGCTCGTGTGGCGGGAAGAGCGATCGGGCGATCGTATAGCGGCCGGCGCGCAGCCACGCCACTTCCCAACGGGCGCTCGACGATCGTTCGGTGCCGGAGCCGCCGCGTTGCGTAGGCTTCGCTAACTACCCGCGCACCCACTGGTCTCGGCGTTTTGGTCACTGGGGCCCGGGGAATGCCCTACGTATCCCCGATCAGTAGGAGGATCGATGACGACGCCACTGCAAGCGCTGGCTGAGCTCGGGCAAAGCGTGTGGATCGACTACCTCTCGCGCTCGATGATTCGCGAGGGTGAGCTTGGCGCGCTGATCAGCGAAGGCGTCGTGGGCGTCACGTCCAATCCCACGATCTTCCAGGCCGCGATCGCCTCGGGCGACGCCTACGACGAGCAGCTGCGGGAGATTCTGCGTGAGCAGGACGCTCCGAAGGAGATCTTCCTCGCCGTCGCCAGGGAGGACATCCGAGCGGCATGCGATCTGTTGCGCGAAGTGTTCGAGCGAGGAGACGCGACCCGCGACGGCTGGGTGTCGCTCGAGGTCGACCCTCACCTCGCCTACGACACGAGCGCAACAGTCGAGGAGGCTCGTCGTCTGCACCGGATGATCGACCGGCCGAACCTGTTCATCAAGATCCCCGGAACGGAGCCCGGGCTACAGGCGATCGAGGACACGATCGCCGAGGGGATCCCCGTGAACGTCACGCTGCTGTTCTCGCTCGAGCGCCATCGCGCCGCCGCGGAGGCGTACATCCGCGGGCTGCGCCGGCTGCGCGCCGCCGGCGGGGATCTGCGCGCCGTGGCGTCGGTGGCTTCGTTCTTCGTGTCGCGGGTCGATACCGAGGCGGATCGGCGGCTCGACGAGCTCGGCGGCCACGATGAGCTGAAGGGCACCCTGGCGATCGCGAACGCGAAGCTCGCCTATCAGACCTATAAACAGCTCTTCAGCGGCCCAGAGTGGGAGGAGCTCGAGCGCCTCGGCGCTTCCGCGCAGCGATGCCTGTGGGCATCGACCTCGACCAAGAACCCTGCCTACCGCGACGTCCTGTACGTGGAGGAGCTGATCGGCCGCGACACCGTCAACACGATGCCGCGCGAGACGATCGCGGCGTTCCAGGAACACGGCCGGGCCGAGCGGACCCTGGAGCATGATCTCGACGGCGCCCACCGGACGTTTGAGCGCTTCAAGGAGGCGGGGATCGATTACGACGACGTCGTCGAGACGCTCGAGCGCGAGGGCGTCGAGAAGTTCTCGAAGTCGATCGAGGAGCTGTTCGAGGGCATCGTCGGCAAGCGCGACCAGCTGGTAACGGCGTAGCCGTGGGCGACGTAGCGTTCCGCCGCGAGCTCGCCGCTCAGCTTCGCGTCGACTCGGTGAGGTGCAGCGCGGCCGCCCGGTCAGGGCATCCCACATCCTCGATGTCCGCCGCCGATCTGCTGGCCGTGCTGCTCGATGGGTACCTGGAGCTCGACTACACGGAACCGGATGATCCGCACAGAGACCATCTGATCTTCTCGAAAGGGCACGCGTCACCCCTGTACTACGCGGTGCTGAAGGCCGCCGGCGCGATCACCGACGAGGAGCTGCTCACGTTCCGGCGCTTCGGACGCCGGCTCGAAGGTCATCCGACTCCGAAGATCCCGCCGACGGACGTGGCCACGGGATCGCTGGGGCAAGGGCTTCCGATCGGTGTCGGAGTCGCGCTCGCCGGCAAGCGGCTCGACCGGCTGCCATACCGCGTGTGGGTCTTGTGCGGCGATTCCGAGATGGCCGAGGGGTCGATCTGGGAGGCATTCCAGCACGCGGCCTGGGAAGGGCTCGACAACCTCACGGCGATCGTGGACGTCAACCGGCTCGGGCAGACGCGCGAGACGATGCTCGGCTGGGACATGGACGGTTACGCGGAGCGGGTGCGGGCATTCGGATGGCACGCGATCGTGATCAACGGGCACGACCTCGGCGAGATCGACTCGGCGTACGCCGAAGCGGTCCGGACCACGGGGAGCCCCACCGTGGTGCTCGCGCGGACGATGAAGGGCAGGGGCGTCAAGGCGGTCGAGAACCAGCCCGGCAAGCACGGCAAGCCCCTCGACGACCCCGAGGAGGCGATCGCGGAGCTGGGAGGTGAGCGCGATCTGCGCGTGAGCGTCGCAAAACCCGACGCGACCGGGCAGCCGCACCAGTTCCGCGTCGGCGATGACGGCAAGCTCCCCAGTTGGTCCCTCGGCGAGGAGGTCGCGACGCGGATGGCGTATGGCGAGACCTTGGCCGCGCTCGGCTCGCTTCGCGGCGACGTCGTCGCGCTCGACGGCGAAGTCTCGAACTCCACTTACTCCGAGCTGTTCGCCGAGAAGCATCCGGACCGGTACTTCGAGATGTTCATCGCCGAGCAACAGCTGATCGCGGCGGCTGTCGGGCTTCAGGTGCGCCATTGGGTGCCGTTCGCCTCGACGTTCGCGGCGTTCTTCACGCGTGCCTACGACTTCATCCGGATGGCCGCCATCTCCCGCGCGAAGCTCTGCCTGTGCGGCTCGCACGCCGGGGTCTCGATCGGCGAAGACGGACCCTCTCAGATGGCGCTCGAGGACCTCGCGGCGATGCGTGCGGTCTACGGCAGCACCGTGCTGCATCCCTCCGATGCAAACCAGACGGCGCGCCTGGTCGCGCAGATGGCCGACCGCGAGGGCATCTGCTACCTCCGCACCCTGCGCGGCAAGACCCCCGTTCGCACACCGCCCGAAGAGGAAGTGCCGATCGGCGGAAGCCGGACCGTGCGCGGCTCCGATGACGACGACGTCACGATCGTCGCGTGCGGTGTGACGGTCGAAGAAGCCGAGAAGGCGGCGGACGCGCTCGAGGCGCGCGGCGTCCGCGTGCGTGTAATCGACTGCTATTCGATCAAGCCGATCGACGCGGACGCCCTTGCCCGCGCCGCGCGCGAGACCGGCGCAATCGTCACGGTCGAGGACCATTGGCCCGAAGGCGGCCTTGGCGACGCGGTGCTCAGCGCGCTGGCCGATCAGGACGCGCAAGCGCGGGTCCGGAAGCTCGCGGTGAGCGGGATGCCGGGGTCGGGCAAGCCGGCGGAGCTCATGCACGCGGCCGGGATCGATGCCGACGCGATCGAAGAGGCGGTCCGCAGCGTCGTGGCCGTGGCTCATGCTGCCTCTTAGGCGTGAGGATCGAAAGGGTAGATCTGTGGGATGCAGACGCTCTCAGCCTGCTGCGCGAGCACGCGCGCGACATGGCGGCACGCTATCCCGCCCAGAAGTGGGGCGGCGTCGAAGGAGACAAGGACGCACTCTGGCTCGCCCGGGATTCCGCGGGCGGTGCGGTCGGCTGCGTTGCGCTTCGCGACCTGGGTGACGGCAACGTTGAGGTCAAGCATGTGTACCGCGAGCGACACATGCTCGGTGTATCTCGGCCGCCGCCCCCGCGCGCCGAGCCGCACAGGCGTGTGAGGTGATCGACCTCGACGCCTATCTCAAGCGCATCGGGGTGCGCGGGCGCCCCAGCCTGGCGGAGACCCACCGCGCTCACGTCACATCGATCCCGTTCGAGAACCTCGATCCGCATCGCGGCGTCCCCGTGTCCCTGGAACAGGAGGATCTCGAGCGCAAGCTCGTCGGCGAGCGCCGGGGCGGCTACTGCTTCGAGCAGAACCTGCTGCTGAAGGCCGCGCTCGAGGCGCTTGGGCTCCGAGTGGATCTGCTGCTCGCGCGCGTGAGGGTGGGGGCGCCCGCGGGCGCGATCCGGCCGCGGAGCCATCTCGTGCTCCGAGTTCACGCGGACGGGGCTATCTGGCACGCGGACGTCGGCTTCGGAACCGACAGCCCGTTCGAGCCGCTCCCGTTCGGTCCTGGCGGACCGTTCGAGCAATTCGGATGGCGTTACCGCGTCGTGCAGGACGGTCCGGAGCTCGTCCTCCAGAACTACAGGGAGTCCGGGTGGGCGGATCTCTATGGGTACGCTCCCGAGGCGGTGCCGCGGGTCGACGTGGAGACCAGCAACTGGTTCACGGCGACGCATCCCCGCTCGCCGTTCGTGACCGGATTGATCGTCGCGCAGGTGCGCCGGGACGGCGCTCGCCTATCCCTGAGCGATCGGGATGGCGTCGCGCTCGCGGAGCGCACGCCCGATCGCGAGATGGTGACGCCGGTGGCGCGCGAGAGCATCCCGGAGCTGCTCGCGTCGCGCTTCGGGCTCCCGGGGTTCCGGCTGGATCAGGACGGGCGCATCGCTCAGGGAGCGATGAACGAATACGGCTGATCGGCGTTTATGAAGTGGACCAGTCCCCCTCCGACGGGCGCCGTCAGCTTCCCCGTGGCGATCTCCCAGGTGCCAACCGGGCACACGGTCCCGTCGCCCGCCAGCTCGCTGGGTGGCGCGCTGTTGAAAGTGCTCAGCACGTTCAGCGTCACCGCGATCGTCTCGGTGGACGGATCGATCCCGGCCAAGGCGATGCAGTAGCGGCCAATGCTTGGATGCGTGACGACCGGATTGCCTCGGCTGTTGGTGACCGCGCCCGTTGCGCTGACTTCACCGAACGCGCGAGCGACGCCGAGAGACCCTTGGGGGCCTTTCGGCCCAACCAGCCCGCGCGGCCCCGCCGGTCCCGGGTCGCCCATCCTGCCTCTTAGGGTGGTCTTTGCGTCGCCCCGTATCTTGACCAGCGTGACGGCGTGGTTCCTGATCTGCGCAGTCCCGACGCTGCCGGCAGGGAGACGAAACGCGGCGTAGGAGGCGCCGCCTAGCGCGATGAACAGCGCCAGTGAGGCGACGACATTGGCATACGAGAGGTGATGGCGCAGGCGACGAAACACGTTAGAGCCCGAGCGGCTAATCCACCAACACATGTTCGTTATCGAACGGCATGGTCCTTGGCTTGAATCGGAATGCCCGTGCGGTGGCCACCGCGCCCCGATCGGTCCCCTCCGCCTGAGCCGCTTCGTAGCCGAGGGATCTCATGACCACCGGCGCGCTGGGGTAGCTCGACCGTGCAGGTGGTCGGCGGCAACGGCGGCGCCGCTCCGGCGTTCGTCGCGATCGTCAATCGGGCTTTGACCAGCCTCGGGTTCAAGACCCACGTCGTCTTGGTGGGCCAGGGGGTCATGTACTCCAGGTACTGCGGGGTACCCGCACGCGAGGTCGACGGGTGTCCAACGGTCGGCTGGATCCGGGACTTCGCCGATCCGCTGTCGGTGCTGCTAACCCGTTCTACGGGCCGGCGATCATCCCGACCAGCAACTCCAACTGGGGTCAGGTAAACGACCCCCAGATCAATGCCGCGATGCGCAGGGCGGCGCT
The DNA here is from genome assembly GCA_955652345.1 of uncultured Solirubrobacteraceae bacterium. GTDB lineage: Bacteria > Actinomycetota > Thermoleophilia > Solirubrobacterales > Solirubrobacteraceae > Palsa-465. The sequence continues at coordinate 18,265 of CATPBV010000102.1, forward strand.
GATCGTCGATCCGGCGTCGCGTGCGCGCGCGCGGGCTAGGGTCGACCGGTTGCTGGTCTCGAAGGCCGTCGCCGTGCCGGAAGAGTTCGACAACCAGCCGAACATCGAGCCCAGGGACGTGCGCGGCATCAACGACCTGTGGAACACAGGGTCCTGGGACTACGCGCTCACCTCATTGAAGTAGCGATACGTCGTGGCTACCTTCGCCGAGTAGCTCTGGCACGAGCGTCGCGACGAAGGCCGCGACGCGTCCAGCGAGACGGCAAGCGAGCGGCGATAAGATTGGCCGGCAGGCGACAGGTCGACCGAGCACTGTGCGATCGGAGTGCCATCTGGCATGCGGGCGGGGACGGCATGGTCTCGGATTAGCCAGTCGTTTCAGGAGAAGGGCGATTAGCTCAGTCGGTTAGAGCGCTTCTCTGATAAGGAAGAGGTCCCAGGTTCGAGTCCTGGATCGCCCACT
>CATPBV010000103.1 GCA_955652345.1 uncultured Solirubrobacteraceae bacterium
ACATAGCGGACAGTCACCTGGGTCTTGCCGTCGGGGCGCAGGTACGGAAGCAGCTCCGCCTTGCGAACGTCCGCCAGCCGCTTGGCGAGCTTGTGGGCGAGCGATATCGGCAGCGGCATCAGCTCGGGTGTCTCCCGAGTCGCGTAGCCGAACATCATCCCCTGGTCGCCAGCGCCGGCGAGGTCGAGCTCGTCGTCATCGCCGGGGTCGGTGCGCGCCTCCCACGCCCGGTCCACACCCTGGGCGATGTCCGGCGACTGCTTGTCGATCGCGTTGATCACCGCACAGGTGTGGTAGTCGAACCCGAACTCCGCGTCGGTGTAGCCGATCCGCTGGATCGTGTCGCGCGCCACCTGTGGGATGTCGACGTACGTCTCGGTCGTGATCTCGCCCGAGACGAGCACCAATCCGGTGTTGACCAGCGTCTCGCAGGCCACCCGACCGCCGGGGTCGTCGGCCATCACGGCGTCCAGAACCCCGTCCGAGATCTGGTCGGCGATCTTGTCCGGGTGTCCCTCGGTGACGGACTCGGAGGTGAACAGGTACTCGTTGTCGGAAAGCTTGGTCATCGGTTCTGGGATGGCTCCGCGGTCGTGTGGGGTCGCCTCCTGCGAGGCCCATCGAGAGCTTCGGACCTTAGGACCTTGACAAGAGTGTGTCAAGGTAGATCCCGCGGCGCCCGGCGCCTCCCTGCGTTCGGTCGCTCGACGAGGCTGGTGCTGGATGCGGCGCCAAGCCTAGCGTGGCGCCCGCCAATCAGCAGATCGTGACCGTCGCGGTGAGCGTCTTCGACGTGGTCTGCACGTGCCGGTGGCCGCGGCGCATGATCGTCCTCGCAAGCACGATCACGACGCGCACGTGATGGACGCCGGGCTTCAGCCCGAGCGCCGCGAGCGGCAAGACGAACGGGGATCGCGTGAAAGTCGCGTTCGGTCGAGCGTCTCGACGACGTCGAATCCTCACGCCACCGTCGATGAAGTACTGGACGCGAACGACGCGCGAGTGCGCGTGATGCGAGCGGAACTTGCGGGTGGCCGAGAGCTGGACGTCGAGCGAGCCCTGAGCGGGACTCGTGAGGCAGGCACCGGGCAGCGTGAGGGTCAGCAACTGCTCGCCGCCATCGATCGTTTTGCCGACGGTCGTCACGATGCGACCGCCGCCGCCACCACCACCGCCGCCGGCCTGTTGCGGCCCGCCCGTGACCGTCACCGACGCGCTCGTGGCGCTCGCCGGGCCCGCGGTGTTCGATGTGGTCACTCTGCAGGCGAAAGCATGGCCGACGTCGGCCGCGGTCGGCACGTAGGTCTGCGCGCTCGCGCCCGTGATCGCGACGCCGTCACGGAGCCACGAGTAGGTGAACGATCCTGGCGACCAGGACCACGAGCCGGGCGAGCAGGTCAGGGTCTGTCCCGGATTCGGGTTTCCCGAGATCGTGGGCGGCGCGGTGTTGGCGGGTTCGAGCAGGCTCGCCAGGAGCATCCCGCTGACCGTGTCGCGCCAACCCACGAGCACGTTGCCAGAGCTGTCGGCGACCAGGTCGACCGGAGCGTTGCCGGCGACGTGAGTGGCGACCGTCTGCGGGTCGCCGAACACCGAAGCTGGACCCGGTGGACGGACCTCGGACTCGAGCGTGCACACGTTGGTCGCGCACCCCTGTGCAAACACCAAGACCGTGTTGCCTTGCGAGTCGGTCGCGATCCTGTATCGCGAGTTCGACGCCGGCTCGCCGGTGTCAGGGAGACCGCTCGCAACGAGCACGGGCGTGCCGAACGTGCTCGTGTCGCCCGCCGGCCTGTAGGACGTGTAAAGGTCGAGCGATGGTCCCGCGTCGGTTCGGATCCACGTCATCACTGCGTTGCCGGCTGGGTCCACAGCGACCTGCGGGTCGCTCGCGGGCGCGTCGCTCGTGCCGAAGAACCCGGTATCGGGGTTCTGCCGCGGCTGCGGGAACGTTCCATCGTTCTTCACATATATGAAGTTGGGGCCGGGTTGAAGGTTCTGCATCCCGTTGTCCCACTTGGCAACGTCGACGGTCACGTATGCGTTGCCTGCCGCGTCGACCGCGATGCTGGTCGGGCCCTCGTAGTTCAGGATCGCGCAGCAATATCCGGCGCTGGAGCTCCATGACCCGTTCGCGGTGCGGCGCGCCCCATTGACCGACGCTATCGGCGACTGGGCGAACCCCCACGCGTACGCGATTCCCTGACCGGCGGCGTTGAACGCGGACTGGAGTCCGCCTACCTCGAAGTTCCCGCTGACCGCCGCGTTGCCGCTGAAGGCCGAGGACCCCACGGCCCTGGTCGCAGACCAGATCCGCGTGTAGCCGCAGTTCCCGCAAGAGTCGTCGCCGGACCAGGTCACGATCGCGTCGCCGCTCGCATCGATCGAGGTGCCCGTCTGGCCCTGCGTATGGTTCTGGCCGCTCGTGGCCAGCCTCGCTGGGGTGCCGAACGTCGTGGAGCCGGCCGCCAGATCCGCGTACTCGATCGCCTGCACCGGACCGGTGTTGTTCTTGAAGCCCCAGGCAGCGATCGCCTGGCCGCTCGGTCCGACCGCCACCGAGGGCTCGTAGACCAAGTTCTCGGTGTCGAGCGTCTGGGTCGATCCGAACGGCCCACCGA
>CATPBV010000104.1 GCA_955652345.1 uncultured Solirubrobacteraceae bacterium
ATCAGCCGCTGCTGCAGCTCCGCCTCGAGCGCCAGTGTCTGCTCCGGGGGCCCGCTCCAGCCGCTGTCGAACAGCCGCTTCGCCGCGCGCACCGCGTCGGGCGAGCGGACGGCGATCTCGGCCGCGAGCTCGCGCGCGGCGCCGAGGGGGTCCTCTGACAGATGCGTGACCAGCCCGAGCTCCGCGGCCTCCGCACCTGACATGACCCTTCCTGTGTAGGTCAGCTCCTTGGCGACGTCGGCCCCCACCAGCCGCGGCAGCGTCCGGGTGATCGACATGTCTGGGATCAGCCCGTACCTGGACTCCATCACCGAGAGGCGCGCGTCAGGGGTCGCGAAGCGGATATCGGCGGCCAGCGCGATCTGGAGCCCGCCGCCCAGACAGGCGCCGTGAATCGCGGCGAGCACCGGAACCGGTAGCTGGATCCAGTCGTAGGCCGCGCGCTGGAAGCGGTTGGGCACTTCCCCGCGCAGCGGCTCGACGACCGCGTCGAGGCCACGCGCGTCGGCCATCACGCTCCCGAAGTCGAGACCCGAGCAGAAGCTCGGTCCTTCGCCGTGCAGCACCACCGCGCGCACGCTCGGCTCCGCAGCAAGTCCCTCCGCGGCGGCGACGATCCCGTCGAACATCGCGAGATCGAGCGCGTTGTGTTTCTCGGGCCGCGACAGCGTGACAACCGCGATGTGGTCCTCGATCCCGACCTTGACGCGCTGCTCGCTCATCGACGCGCGCAGCGTATCCACTGGCCGCCCATCCGCGGCATCCGCCAGTCGCGCATCGCGCGGTCCGGACCCGCGGTTGTGGCCGATACGTACTCGGATCGTGACGCTCACTTCGGCCGCCGACGGCCTGGACTCTTCGAAGCCGGTGCGCTTGCTCGCGGCTGCACTGGTCGACCTAGAGGCCGACTTCGACGAGCTGCTGTCTCTCTGCGGCGGAGCGGTGCAAGCGCTGGCGGCGCTCGGCGCCGAGCTTGCAGTCGCATGCCCACAGCAGCCCACCCAGGCACAGCTGGCCAATCAGATCGCCGAAGCCAGTCGCCGGTACCGGACGACATCAGATCGCCTGCGATGGCTGCGCCAGGATGCCGCCGGTCGCGCCCCCTCGGCCGGGCTGGTGGCGCCGCAGATCAGGACTGCGGCCGCGCCGGCCAGCTACAACAACGAGCTCGGCGTCCCCCTCACCCTCTCACAACTCGAGCCCGACACCGCCGTCTGCCTCTGCGAGCTCGGGACCGGCGCGCCCGGTGAGCTCGCGTCGCTCTGCAGGATCGCCCAGCCGGGCGTCGGGGTGATCACGGCGATCGGGCCCGAGCACCTCGAGTTCTTCCGCACGGTGCAGGAAGTAGCCGCGGAGGAGGTTGCCTTGATTCGCGCGCTGCCAGCCGGCGCTCCGCTGATCCTCCCCCAGGACGCGCAGCTGCTCGAGGGACACCGGCGCAGCGACCTCGACGAGTGGCGGTTTGGCCTCAGCCCCGAGGCGGATGTTCAGGTGCTCGATTGGCATCCCCGCGAACGGAGCGCCGACGTCGTGGTGTCAGCCCGTGGGGAGCGGGTCACATTCAGGACCAGTCTCCGGCTGTCCCACCATCGGCTCGGGCTGGCGGCAGCGATCGCCGCCTACGCCGCGCTGGGATTGCCGCTGCACCGCATCGGCTCGATGGCGGCGGCGATAGAGCTCTCGCCGTGCCGCGTCCAGGAGCAAGAGCTCCCGAACGGTGGTGTGCTGATCAACGACGCCTATAACGCCAACCCCGTGTCGATGGCGATGGCGCTCGAGGCGGTCGCCGCCCGTCGCGGCGGCGGCCGGGCGATCGTGGTGCTTGGCGAGATGGCCGAGCTCGGGCCGGACGCGCCGAACTGGCACGCCGAGGCCGCTCGCCATGCCACCCAGCTGGGGATCGACGTGCTACTCGCCGTGGGCGACGCGGCCCGCCGCTACCTCGAGGGTGCGACCGCCCCGCTCGAGTGTTGCTGGCTACCTGACACGACCGCCGCCGCAGAGATGCTCACCCGAATCGTGCGCCCCGGAGACGTCGTGCTCTTGAAAGGCTCTCGGGCTGCGTGTCTCGAGCGTGTCGCCGAGGCGATCACACGCGACCGTCGAGCACGACCGCGTCGCGGACGCTGATCGACCCAGGCTCCCGCACCTCGCCGTAGACGCCGAACGGCAGCGGCTCGGTGGTGCCGAGCCCGCTCCGATACGCGCCGAGCAGGTCGAGCGTGGGCAGGTCCACCATGCCGGTCTCTGGATCCCTGCTCGTGATCAGGCAGCGGCCGACGTGGCCTTTGAATGCCACGAGCGCTGATCCAATCCGGACCGCGCTCCCGACCCAGCCATCTTCGGCATGCGGATCCACGCCGTCGATCTCGATCAGCATCCTGAAGCGCCGGCCGTCGACCTCGGATCGGCCGGCTTGCTGAGCCAGCCGCGCGAGCGACGCGCGCGAGATCAGCGAGACGGGGCCGTCAGCTGCCCGGTCGACTGCGCCGCACGCGCGATCTGATTCCACGAGGCGAAGCGGCTGGCCTGCCAGGTCGCTGATCGCGTCGGACCACGGGCCCTGTACCAGCGGGACTTGCACCGGGGTCTTGTGGAACTGAGCATCGATCGGCTCGCCCAGCCGCACCCGGTCACTGACGACGCGCCCGTCGGGAAACGTCAGGCTCAGAGTGCGCTCGTCCTCGGAGTAGTCGGCGACGATTGTCTGGAGCGCCCCGATCCGCTTCGAGTTGACCATCCGCCCGCGTTCGTCGACCACGAAGAACCGGCGGTTCTCGCGCACGCCCTCACGCTCGAGCTGGATGCGCGGCACCTGGTGCAGGCGCGTGGCCTTGACCGGGGTGATCGCGAGACCGGAGACGACGACGCTCACGCCGCCGCCTGCTCGGCCCAATCGCGATACAGCTCCCAATAACGGCCGCGCGCTGCGAGAAGCTCGTCGTGCGTGCCCTGCTCGACGACTCGCCCGTGCTCGAGCACGATGATCCGCCCCGCATTGCGGATCGTCGACAGCCGGTGAGCGATCACGATCGCGGTGCGACCGGCTACGAGCCGCCGCATGCCGCGCTCGATCAGGCTTTCGGTGTGAACGTCTACGTTCGAGGTCGCCTCGTCCAGAACGAGGATCCGCGGATCGGCGACGAGCGCCCGAGCGAACGCGATCAGTTGTCGCTGGCCGGCGGACATCTGCACGCCGCGCTCCCCGACCTGCGTGTCGTAGCCGTGCTCGAGCTGGGCAATGAACGTATCCGCGCCGACCGCCCGGGCGCCGGCCGCGATCTCGGCATCAGATGCGTCAGGCCGGCCGAATGCGATGTTCTCCCGAATGGTCCCGCTGAACAGGAATCCCTCCTGCGGGACGATCCCCATCTGCGAGCGCAGCGACAACGCGGTCACGTCACGCAGGTCGTGGGCGTCGACGAGTATCCGTCCCTCGGTCGGGTCGTAGAAGCGCGCCACGAGCTTGGCGAGCGTCGATTTGCCCGCACCAGTTGCACCGACCAGCGCGACGGTCTGGCCCGGAGGGATCGTTAGGTCGATGTCTGAGAGTGCCCACTCGCCGTCGGCGGATCCGTACCGGAAGGAGACATTCTCGAATCGGACCTCACCGCGCACCGGCGGCAGAGCGATCGCGCCCGCTGCGTCGGTCAGCTCGGGCTGCTCGTCGAGCAGCTGGAAGATCTTGTCGAGGGCCGCCATCCCGGACTGGTAGGTCGTGTACAGCTGAGAGAGCTGCTGGATCGGGTCGAAGAAGTTGTTGAGCGCGGCGATGAACGCGAACACGACGCCGGTTGAGGTGTGGCCGTTGATGACCTCGAGCCCACCGATCACGAGGATCTCGACCGTGACGAGCGCTGAGACGAGCTCGACGGCGGGGAAGTAGGCCGCGTTGAGGTAGACGGTGGTCATGTTTGCGGCGCGGTTCTCATCGTTGAGCTCTCCGAAGCGGGCGATGTGGCGGGCCTCCTGCCCGAACGCCCGCACCACGCGGATGCCTGACAGGGTCTCCTGCAGGTAGCCCGTGATCCCTGCGATCTTCTCCCGGGTCAGGCGGTAAGCGTCGGCTGACGCGATCCGGAAGGCGAGCCCGCCGGCTGCCAGCAGGGGGAGCGCCAGGAACGTGAGGAGAGCCAGATGTGCATCGAGGACGAACAGAATCACCACGACGCCGATCAACGTCAGCCCTGACTGGATCAGCGTCGCCATGCCATCGGATATCAGCTGGTCCAGCGCCTCGATGTCATTGGTGAGCCGAGAGACGATGACCCCGGCCCGGTTGCGCGAGTAGAACCCGATCGACAGCCGCTGCAGGTGGGCGAACAGCTGAAGACGCAGATCCTGGAGCGCCCGCTGCCCGACCCACCCGACGAGATAGGTCTGCGCGTATGAGGCGACTGCGTACAGCACCGCCGAGAGCAGGAACGCGGCCACGACCAGGTCAAGCGCGCCCACATCGTGGTGCTGGATCCCGTTGTCGATCGCCAGCTTGGCCAGCGGGGCAGGCGCCAACGAGGTTGCAGTGGCGGTCACCAGCGATATGAACATCGCGACGACGCGCAGCTTGTAGGGGCGCAGCAGCTGGGCCAGGCCGCGGAGCTTGCGGCCCCGACCGCCTGTCTCCTGCAAGCGGCGGCGAACGTCTCCGAGGATGCTCACAGTCCCACCGCCTCCGGCTCCTTCTGCGTGATGAAGACCTGGTCGGGCATGCCCTTCTGAACGATTTCGCGGTACAGATCCGAGCGATCGAGCAGCTCGTCATGGCTTCCACGCGCGACGATACGGCCGCCTTCGAGGACGACGATCTCGTCCGCCAGCGCGATCGTGGACAGGCGATGGGCGATCACGAATGTCGTGCGCCCCTGCATCACCTCACGCAGCGCGAGCTTGATCGACTGCTCGGTGGAGGCGTCCACAGATGAGGTCGCGTCATCGAGGATCAGGACCCGCGGGTCGGCAAGGACGGCGCGAGCGATCGAGATCCGCTGGCGCTGGCCGCCGGACAGGGTCAGGCCGCGCTCCCCGACGAGCGTGTCGTAGCCCTTCGGCAGGTCCTGGATGAAGCCGTCGGCCTGGGCCGCACTGGCCGCACGCTCAACCTCCTCGCGGCTGGCCTCTGGGCGGGCGTAGGCAATGTTCTCGTGAACCGTCGCGGAGAAAAGAAATGGATCGTCGTTGACGATCGCGACGGCTCGCCTCAGGCTGCCGAGCTGCACCGAGCGCACATCTGCCCCGTCGATGCTGACGCTTCCCGTGCTGACGTCGTACAGGCGCGGAATCAGGGATGCCAGCGCGGTCTTCCCAGAGCCCATGGCGCCCACAAGCGCGACGGTCTGACCCGCGCGGACATCGAGGTCGATGTCGCTCAGCGCCGGGCGGTGGACACCTTCGAAGGTCAGCCCCGCGCCGCGGAAGCTGACCTCGCCGCGGCCTGCCGGCAGTGGCGGGGCTTCGGGCGGAACTACCATCGCCGGAGCTCGGTCGAGGATCTGGAAGATCCGTGCGCCCGAGGCTGTCGCACGCTGGGCCGCGCTGAGCATGTAGCCGAGCGTGCGCATCGGGGAGATCAGCATCAGCAGATACGCATAGAAGGCGGTGAACTGGCCGAGGGTGATCGTGCCGTTGATGACGTCTCTACCGCCGATGAGCAGCACCAGCGCAAGCCCCAGGTTCGGCAGGAACGAAATCAAGGGCGTGTAGCGGGCCTGGATCCTGATGGCGTATATCGATTGCGAGAAGACGCGCGCGATCGAATTGCCGAACCTGGCGAGCTGGGTCTCCTCTTGCGCGAACGCCTTGACCACCCGGATCCCGGAGATGCCCTCCTCGGCATCGGCGGTCAACTCGGCGATCCGCTGCTGGACCTCTTGCAGCGCCGGCCGGGAACGCCGGCCGTACCGGTTGGCGATCAGCACGACGAACGGCACTGGTGCGAGCGACAGCGCAGCGAGCGTCGGCTGCAGGGCGAACATCGCGACCGCCGCCAGCAGGATCGACAGTGCGGACTGGGCAATGAACACCAGCCCGTAGCCAAGGAAGAAGCGCACCGACTGTAGATCGACGGTGACGCGCGACATCAGCTGGCCGGTCTGCTGACGATCGAAGAACGAGAGCTCGAGCCGCTGGAGATGCCCGTAAAGGCGATTGCGGAGGTCCACCTCGACGCCCAGCGACACCTTCCCCGCCACGAGTCGCCGAACCACGCTGAATGCCAGCCGTCCCAAGCCTGCGGCGACGATCGCGATTGCCCACATGGTCAGGGCATGGCGATGGTGCGAGCGGACCGCGTCGATCGCGCGTCCCGTCAGGTAGGGGATCAGCACCGTCGCGGCGATCGCGCCGAACGCAAGCACGAACGACCACGCAACGCCCCGCCTGTAGGGCGCTAGAAAGCCAAGAAGTCGTCGGAACGTAGTCACTTTAGGAAGCCGAGTTACCCCCGAAGGTCGTTACTTCACAAAGTATAGTTAGTATGAGCCGCAGGAGCCGCCACGATTCGTTACGGTGGCGCGCGTGTGGAGCGATGCTCGAGCGCGAGCGTGAACGAGTCGCCGCGACCGCGCGGCGACTCGCTGCGGAAGGGCTTGTCCGAGGAGGCTCCGGGAACGTATCGGTCCGCGCCGGCGAGCACGTCGCGATCAGCGCGGCCGGCGCTCTGCTCGGCCGCCTCGCGCCCGAACAGGTCGTGGTCGTGGACCTGGGTGGAGAGCAGATCGACGGCGATCTCCCCCCGAGCTCCGAGCTCCGCCTGCATCTGGGCGTCTACCGGCGGTTCGGGGCAGCCGCGGTCGCCCATACCCACTCCCAGGCGGCGACCGCGCTGTCGTGCGCGCTCTCCGAAGTCCCCGTCGTCCACTACCAGATGCTGTTGCTGGGGGGTGCGATCAGGGTCGCCCCGTATGCCACGTTCGGCTCGCCGGCGCTGGCCGAGGCGACGCTTGCGGCGCTCGAGGGGCGTACCGCGGCGCTGATGGCCAACCACGGCGCGATCGTGCATGGGGCCGACCTCGAGGTCGTCCTCGAGCGCGCGCTGCTGCTCGAGTGGCTGTGCACGCTGTACCTCCGTGCGGCGTCGGTCGGGAGCCCGCGCGTGCTGACCGAGGAGGAGCAGCTGGCGGTCGTGAGTGCCGGATCGCACCGGGGCTACGGAGCGACCAGGTGAGCGTGAACCGGCGCCCGGCGAATGAGCGCAGGCTCACGCGCCGGCGGTTCGTCGCCGGCACGGTCGCAACCGGCGCGGCCGCGGCCTCTTCGGGAGCGGCGGGCGCCGCCGCCCGCCCGGTGCGGCCGAAGTCGACCGAGATCGTCGTGGTGGGGGCCGGGTTGGCCGGTCTCACCGCCGCGCTCCGGCTGCACCAAGCGGGACGCTCCGTGATCGTGCTCGAGGCCCGCGATCGCGTCGGCGGCCGTTGCTTCAGCCGACCCCTCGGTCCCCATGCGAGCGACGTCGCGAACATGGGTGCCACCTGGGTGGGGCCGACTCAGGACCGCATCCAGGCGCTGATGGCGGAGCTCGGCGTCCGCAAGTTCCCGACTTACTCCAAGGGTCAGCTGGTCTGGTACGAACAGGGCAGGCGCACTCCGTACACCGGCCTGATCCCTCCGCTCTCGGACCCGAGCGCGATCGCCGAGCTCGTCACGTCGCTGGCCGCGATCGACAACATTGCGAAGTCGGTTCCCTTGGATGCCCCCTGGCATGCGCCCGGCGCCGCCGTCTGGGACGCCATGACCGCCGAGACCTGGGCCGAGCAGAAGATCGCGCATCCCGACGCCCGATCGGCATTCGCGTTGTCGGTCGAAGGGGTGCTGTCCGTGGAGCCTCGTGACATCTCGTTTCTGTACCTCCTGTTCTACGTCCACGCGGCTGGCTCGCTTGAGAGGCTGGTGGCGAACGCGGGCGCAGGAGGAGCCCAGGACTTCCGGGTCAAGGGGGGCACGCAGGGGATCGCGATCAAGCTGGCGCGCCGGCTCGGCTCGAAGGTCCTGCTCGGTCAGCCAGTGCGGCGGATCTCCCAGGACCGCCGCCGCGTCACCGTGGCGGCGGAAGGCGCGACGCTAGGCGCCAAGCGTGTGATCGTCGCGATCCCGCCGACGCTCGCCGGTCGGATCGCCTACACGCCCGCCCTGCCGGCGCTCCGCGACCAGCTGACCCAGCGGGTCCCGGCGGGATCGCTGATCAAGACAATCGCCGTCTACGACACCCCGTTCTGGCGCCACCAGGGACTCAACGGGCAGGCGAACAGCGACCAGGGACCGGTGAAGGTGACGTTGGACGTGTCGCCGCACAATGGCACGCCGGGAGTGATCGCAGGCTTCGTCGACGGCGAGGACGCGCGAGTGCTGTCGGACCTTCCGGCGCGCGAGCGCAGGAAGCTCGCACTGAGATCCTACGTCCGTTATTTCGGCCCTGAAGCCGGGCGCCCGCGCCGGTTTTTCGACCAGGTCTGGGACCACGAGGCATACACCGGGGGCTGTCCCGTCGGCGTGATGCCGCCAGGGGTGATGACCGAGTACGGCCCCGCCCTGCGGGCCCCGGTAGGGCGCATTCACTGGGCGGGAACCGAGACGGCCACCAAGTGGAACGGTTACATGGATGGCGCCGTGCGGTCGGGCGAGCGCGCCGCCGCCGAGGCCCTGGCTGAGCTGTGAGCACTGTCCGGGAAGCCACCTTCGAGCTGCTGCGTGCTCACGGCATGACCACGATCTTCGGCAACCCAGGGTCGACGGAGCTGCCGATGCTGGCCGACTTCCCCGACGACTTCACCTACGTCCTCGGCCTCCAGGAGCTGGTCGTTGTGGGGATGGCCGACGGGTACGCCCAGGCCTCGGGCCGTCCGGCGCACGTGAACCTCCACACGGCCCCGGGCGTCGGCAACGCTGTCGGGGGCCTCTACAACGCGCAAGCGAACAAGTCACCGCTCGTTGTCACCGCCGGCCAGCAGGTCCGGGCGCAGATCACGTTCGAGGCCAACCTCACCAACCGCGAGGCGATACTCGGCCCGGCGCCGTACGTCAAGTGGAGCCACGAGCCTCCGCGCGCTCAGGAGGTGCCGGGGGCGATCGCGCGCGCCATCCACCACGCCTCGATCCCGCCGAAAGGGCCCGCGTTCGTATCGATCCCGATGGACGATTGGAGCGCGGAGGCGGACGACGACCGCGTCGTCAACGTGACCCGGCGGGTGCTCAGCGCTCGCACGACTCCTGACCCGGCCGCGCTCGCCCAGCTCGCGGCGACGATCGAGGCAGCGCGCAATCCGGTACTGGTGGCGGGTCCCGATATCGACGCCTCGGGAGGGTGGGAGGCGGCGGTTGCGCTGGCCGAGAAGCAGCGATTGCCGGTTTGGGCGTCCCCGCCGACCGGCGGGAACCGGCTCGGCTTTCCGGAGGGCCATCCACAGTTCGTGGGGATCCTGCCTCCGGCGATCGGTCCGCTGTCGCAGACGCTCCAAGGCCACGACCTGGTGCTGGTCGCCGGCTCCTCGGTGTTCCCGTATTACCCCTACATTCCGGGACCGCTTCTCCCCGAGGGTGCGACGCTGATCGCCATCACCAGCGACCCAAACGAGGCGGCGCGCGCGCCGATGGGCGACGCGATTCTGGGGGACGTGGGCCTCGCCCTGCAGCGGCTCGCCGAGCTCGTAGGGGAATCTGGCCGGCCCATGCCTGACCCTCGTCCCGCGCCCGACCCGCCCGAGCACGCCGAGCCCATGAGCGGGTCCGAGGCGCTGGCGGCGCTCGCCGCGGTCTGGCCGCAGGATGCGATCGTGGTGCTCGAAGCCCCGTCGAGCACGCTGGCGCTCCGCAATCGACTGCGGCTCTCGCGTCCCGGCAGCTACTACTTCTGCGCCAGCGGCGGGCTCGGTTTCGGGATCTCGGCGGCGCTCGGGGTGCAGCTTGCGGAGCCCAGCCGGCCGGTCGTCTGTGTGCTCGGCGAGGGCTCCGCGCAGTACGGGATCACCGCTCTCTGGACAGCGGTCGCCTACAAGATCCCGGTCACGTTCCTGGTCCTCCGAAACGAGGAGTACATGATCCTCAAGTGGTTCGCGGCGCTCGAGCAGGTCTCGGGCGCGCCCGGGTTGGAGCTCCCGGGGCTGGACGTGGCCGCCGTTGCGCGAGCCTACGGGATGTCTGCCCGCGAGGCGGAGGAACCCGAGGAGCTGACCGAAGCGCTGCGCGAGGCGATCGAGGCGACCGAGCGGCCGACGCTGGTGCAGGCAAGGGTGGCGTCCGGAATGTGGCTTGGGTAGTGGGGATGGGCGCGGCGCCGGCCAGCGATCGGGCCCCTGACTGGGTCGCGAGCGGGACCCCGGAGCACCTGCGCTCGGGTCTTGTCGGGGTGTTGGGCGAGAGCGGGGTCCTGTCCCGTGCGATCGATCTGATCAAGTACGCCTCCGACGCGAGCCCGTATCGCCTGATCCCAAAGGCGGTGGCGATGCCGCGCGACGTGGACGATGCAGCGAGGCTCCTGCAGTGGGCGTCGCAGACCGCCACGCCCCTGACGTTCCGAGCCGGCGGAACCTCGCTGAACGGCCAGGCGCAGAGCGACTCCGTGCTGGTCGACATGCGCCGGCACTGGCAGCACGTGCACATCGAGGACGGGGGCCTTCGGGCGAGGGTCCAGCCGGGTGTTGTGCTGGGGACCGTCAACCGCCTGCTCTCACGCCACTCACGGAGACTCGGCCCTGATCCCGCCTCAACCGAGATCGCGTGCGTCGGCGGCGTGATCGCGAACAACTCCGGTGGAATGCGCTGCGGCGTCGTCGCCGACTCCTACCGCACGGTTCGCTCGATGACATTCGTTCTGCCCAACGGGGTCGTGATCGATACAGCGGCGCCCGACGCGGCCGACCGCTTCGCGCAGCAGGCCCCCGAGCTCGCCCGCGGACTCGAGCAGATCCGCGATCAGCTTCGCGCCGACGCAGAGCTGTCCGAGCGGGTGCGACGCAAGTTCCAGATCAAGAACACGACGGGCTACCGGCTATGCGCATTCCTCGACGCTGACCAGCCGCTCGAGATCTTCCGTCGCCTGATCGTGGGCTCCGAGGGCACGCTCGCACTGATCGCGGAGGCGGTGTTCGAGACCGTGCCTTGGCCCCGGCACAGCGCGCTCGCGCTCACCTTCTTCGACGACATCGACGCCGCGGCGCGGAACGTCAGCGCGCTGGTTGGCGCGGGAGCCACCGCCACCGAGCTGATGGTCGCGCCCACGCTGATCGCCGCCGCCGAGAACATGCCTGGTACTCCGGAGCGCTGGAAGACGCTGCCTCCCGAGTCGGCGGCGCTGCTGGTCGAGCTCGGCGCCGACG
>CATPBV010000105.1 GCA_955652345.1 uncultured Solirubrobacteraceae bacterium
GTCCAGGCGCTCCAGATCCTCGCGACTAGGAACCCCACGACCAACCGGCAGACCACTCCGTCCCTCGGGCTCAACACAGCCGGGTCTTCCGGGGCGTCGGGCGGCGCGCCGTCGAGCACGTCCCAGACGCAGACCAACGGGGGCGGGACCAATCCCGGCGCCGGCACGGGCGGGGCCAATCCCGGCGGCGGCGCTGGTGGAGGAACCGGCGGCGGAGGCGGGACCCCCGGCGGCGGAGGTGGCGGGACCCCCGGCGGCGGTGGCGGGACCGGCGGCGGCACTGGTGGGACCGGTCTCGGCGGCGGCGGCGGTCCGTAGCGGTACTAGACCTCGCGCCTGCGCACGGGGCGGGAGAGGAACCTGCTCTGCGCGGCACAGAACCGCCACGGAAGCTCCACCGCTCTTGTGATCCCGATCCGGCGGTCGACCTCGGTGCGCACCTCGCGCCATGCCGCCGGGCGCTCCGTGATCTGCACCGGGCCTCTCGCGAGGTCGCAACCGTTGTACAGCAGCTCGATTCCGAGAGCCTGGGTCAGGTTGCCTGGTCCGGAGCAGAGCCGCTCGACCCGCTCGACGCCGCGTCGCCGGCGCATCAGCTCGATGCCGGCCATAGGCTCGAGCGCCCGGATCAGCACCGCGGCGCCGACTCCTTCCGGCTCGGTGACAGCGTTCAGCAGGGCGTGGACCCCATAGGACCGATACACGTACGCCCGCCCAGGCGGACCGAACAGGGTGCTCGTCCGGGGCGTCAGCCCAACGAACGCGTGGCACGCCGGCTCGGAGTCGTGGTAGGCCTCGGTCTCGACGATCACGCCCGCGCACCCGTCGTGCGACACGACGCAACCGACCAGGTCACGGGCAACCTCGAGGACCGGACGTTCGTAGAAGCGCCGCCCCAGTCCGCGTCCCAGGCGCACGTCGTCGAGCGCGACCGTCACGCGAGCGCCGCCCGGGCGCGGTCGAGCTGCTCCCTCACTCGGGCAAGGCTTGTGCCGCCTTCGGAGACCTTCGCCTCGAGCGCGGCGCCATCGCGCAGAACCTCATAGAACTCCCCGTCGAGCAGGGGCGACACGGCTGAGAGCTCGGAGGCGCTCAGGTCGGACAGTTGCTTGCCCTGCTCCAGCGCAACTCGGACCAGACCCCCGACGATTCCGTGGGCCTGCCGGAACGGGACTCCCCGCCGTACGAGCAGATCGGCGACATCAGTCGCCGCAAGGAACTCGTGCGACGCCGCCTCCGCAAGCCGCTCGCGCCGGAACGTGATCGCCTCGAGCATCCCGTGTACGGCTGACAGACACAACGAGAGCGTGTCGACCGCGTCGAACAGATGCTCCTTGTCCTCCTGCATGTCCTTGTTGTAGGTCAGAGGCAGGCCATGGAGCACACCGTGGAATGCGACCAGATGACCGGCGATTCGGGGCGCCTTGGCACGCACCAGCTCCGCTGCGTCGGGGTTCTTCTTCTGCGGCATGATCGACGACCCCGACGCCCATGCGTCGGATAGCTCGCAAAAGCCGAACTCCTCGCTTGACCACAGCACGATCTCCGCTCCCAGCCGGGAGAGGTGGGTCGCACAGGTCGCCGCGGCCGCTAGGTAGTCGAGCACGAAGTCGCGGTTTGAGACCGCGTCGATCGAGTTCTCGGCGACCGAAGCGAAGCCGAGCTCCCGGGCGACGAGCTGACGATCGGTATCGAAGTTCACGCCAGCGAGAGCCCCTGCACCGAGTGGCAACGACCCGGTCGCTGAGACCACGGAAGCGAACCGCGAACGGTCGCGCAGCAGCATCCAGCAGTACGCCAGCAGGTGGTGGCTCAGGTAGACGGGCTGCGCCCGCTGGAGGTGCGTATAGCCCGGCATCCGCCAGTCGAGGTGGGCCTCGGCCAGCTCCACGAGCCGACTCGCGAGCGCGCCACAAGCCTGCACGTCGAGCTCTGCACGATCGCGGACGAACATCGCCATGTCTGTGGCGACCTGGTCGTTGCGCGAGCGCGCGGTGTGCAGCTTGCCCCCCACCGGCCCCGCGATCTCCGTCAGCCGCCGCTCGATCGCCATGTGGATGTCCTCATCGTCCTCGCCGAACCCGAACACGTGCCGATCGAGTTCGTCGGCGACCTGCTCGAGGGCGCGGCGCAGCTCTCCCGCCTCCTGCTCGGTCAGGAGCCGCTGGGCGCCGAGCATCGATGCGTGTGCCATGGACTGGGCAATGTCGTACCGCCAGAGTCGCTGATCGAAGCCGATCGAGTCGTTGAGCGCGCGGAAGTCGGCGTGCTGGCGCTCGCTGAAGCGGGACATCAGGGCGATCTTACGAGCGCGGCCGCCGGAGGACCTCGTGCACCGACTGCGCGACCTGCTCCACCTGACCCTCGCTCATCTGCGGGAAGAACGGCAGCGCGATCGACCTGGCCGCGACCTCCTCGCACACCGGAAACTCGCCCTCACGATGGCCGAAGTGCTCGCGGTAGTAGCTCATCAGGTGAACGGCCGGGAAGTACGGCTTGCTCGGGATGCCGAACTCGCCGAGCCCGCGAACCACCCCGTCCCGGTCGAGCGATCGAGGCAGCTGGACGACGAACACGAACCACCCCCTCCGGTTGCCGCCGGCATCCGGGCACGGCAGCTCGAGGCCATCGATCCCGCGGAGCGCGTCGCGATATAGGTCCGCCACCCGCGCGCGCCCCGCGAGCATCTCGTCGAGCCGCTCGAGTTGCGCAAGCCCAAGCGCACACGCGATGTCGGAGAGCCGATAGTTGAACCCCAGCCGGTCGTGGTCGAGCCAATCCATGTCCGGAGCTCTGCCCTGATTTCGCTCGGAGTCGATCCGCCGCTTCATTCCGGCATCGGCCATCGCGACCATCCCGCCCTCGCCGGTCGTCAGCTGTTTGTTGGCGTAGAAGCCGAACACAGCCGGGTGGCCGCGCCCACCCACGGGCACCCCATCGGCAAACACAGCGCCCAACGCCTCGCACGCGTCCTCGACGATCGGCAGGCCGAGGCGCTCGAAGGCAACAACGTCGGCGGGATACCCGAAGACGTGGACCGGCATCAAAGCTGCAGTGCGGCCGGTAACTGCCGCCGCCGCCGCGCCGGGGTCGAGACACAGCGTGACGGGGTCGATGTCGGCGAACACCGGTCGCGCGCGCTCGTACACCGCGACGTTCGCGCTCGCCACGAACGAGAACGGACTCGTGATCACCTCGTCCCCGTCGCTGACCCCGACCGCTCGGAGCGCCAGGTGAAGGCCTGCGGTGCCGCTGGACACGGCGCTTGCGTGCCGAGCGCGCAGGCGCGCCGCGAAGGCAAGCTCGAACTCCTCGAGCAACGGGCCGAGCGACAGCCTGCCCGACCGAAGCACCTCGAGCACGCGCTCCTCCTCTTCCGGCCCGACGACGGGGCGGGCGAGCGGGATCGATTGCCGGGCGGTATCAGGCATCGTTAGGAGCTCGACCCCGCACCGGCCGAGACGAGCCATCGGCCGGAACGGGCACGGCGAGCATCCCATACTCGAGCGACTCCACAAGAGCCTCCCAAGAGGCCTCGATGATGTTCTCCGAGACGCCGATCGACCCCCACACCTGCTCGCCATCGGAGGCGTCCAGCAGCACCCGGGTGACCGCCCCGGTCCCCTTGGTCTCGTCGAGGATCCTCACCTTGTAGTTGACGAGGTCGATTTCGCGCAGGTGTGGATGGATCTCGACGAGGGCCTCGCGCAGCGCGCGGTCGAGCGCGTTGACCGGCCCGTTGCCCTCGGCTGTCCGCACGTAGCGCTCTCCATCCACCCAGATCTTGATCGTCGCCTCGGTCGCGACCCGGCCATCCGCACGCTTCTCGACGATCGCACGCCACGATTCAAGCTCGAACAACGGCTCATGGGTC
Source organism: uncultured Solirubrobacteraceae bacterium (assembly GCA_955652345.1). Classification (GTDB taxonomy): domain Bacteria; phylum Actinomycetota; class Thermoleophilia; order Solirubrobacterales; family Solirubrobacteraceae; genus Palsa-465. The sequence goes on from CATPBV010000105.1 coordinate 3,875, forward strand.
CCGTTCTCCTTGCGCAGCAGGAGCTCGAACGAGCCGTCCGCGGCCTCGTAGTGATAGCCGCGATGCTCGCGCTCCTTGATGCGCTCGAGCACCCGGGCGGCCTGCTCGTCCTCCAGCGAGATCCCGGCATCGCGAGCGCGCGCCTCGATCGTTCGCCGGCCCGAGAGCTCCGAGATCAGGAGGTCGCGCCGGTTACCGAGGAGTGCGGGATCGACATGCTCGAACGTGGCCGGGTCGGCCTCGACACCGGCCACGTGCATGCCGCCCTTGTGGGCGAACGCATTGCGTCCGACGTACGGCTGGTCCGGATCGGGAGTCAGGTTCAGCAGCTCGTCGAGCAGATGTGCGACGCGGGTAAGCGACCCCAGCTGGGCGTCGGTCAGACAGCTGTGCCCGAGCTTCAGCTGGAGGTTGGCGATGATCGTGACCAGGTTCGCGTTGCCACAGCGCTCGCCGTAGCCGTTGATCGTCCCCTGGACCTGGGTGGCGCCCTGCGCGACAGCCGCGAGCGTCCCGGCCACGCCGCAGCCGGTGTCGTCGTGGCAGTGGATCCCGATCTGAGCCCCCGAGGAGCGGAGTGCGGCAGCAACCTCCGCGATCGCGACGGAGATCGAGTCCGGAAGCGTGCCGCCGTTCGTGTCGCAGCATGTAACGGTCTCGGCGCCGGCCTCGGCGGCCGCTCGCAGGCACGCAAGCGCGTAGGCCGGGTCGTCGGCGAAGCCGTCGAAGAAGTGCTCGGCGTCGTAGACCACCCGCTTTCCCTGCCCCACCAGGAACGCGACAGACTCCGCGATGATCCGCAGGTTCTCGTCGTGGTCGACCCGCAGGATCTTGTCGAGGTGAAGCGCCCAGGTCTTGCCGACGAGCGTGCACACCGGCGTCGAGCACTCCGCAAGCATGCGCAGCGCCGGATCCTGATCGGCGTCGACTCCCCGTCTTCGCGTCATCCCGAAGGCAGCGATCTCGGCGTGAGCGAAGCTTTCCCCGATGAGCAGCTCGAACAGCTCGAGCTCCTTCGGGTTGGAGCTCGGGAACCCGGCCTCGATCACGTCGATTCCGAGCTCGTCGAGCACGTGCGCGACGCGGAGCTTCTCCTTCGCGGAGAGGGACATCCCCTCTCCCTGCATGCCGTCGCGAAGGGTGGTGTCGTACAGCTGGATGTCGGTCATCTGGTCGGTCCTCCTAGGGGCGGTGAGGCGTCAAGCGAACGGTCGGGCAGCGGTCAGCGCCGAGCGCCGGCCGCTCCCGTAATTCGCTCGCTCCGCCGCGCCACGGCTGGACCTAGACCGCCTCGGAGGTGACCTTCGAGGGCGCCTGCACGACGTCGACCCAGTCGGTGTAGCGGGCGTCGCGCCCATGCAGCGCGTCGTCGAACACCCGCTGGAGCTCGCGGGTGATCGGCCCGGGCTCTCCCGATCCGATCGCGTGGTCGTCGATCTCCCTGACCGGGACGAGCTCCGCCGCGGTGCCCGACATGAACACCTCCTCGGCGAGGATCAGCTCAGCGCGCGCGAGGTTGCGCTCTACCACTTCGTAGCCGAGGTCGGCTGCAATCTGGAGGATCGACTTGCGGTTGATGCCGTCGAGGATGCCCGCGGTCTGCGGGGGTGTGAGGATCTTCCCGTCTCGCACGATGTAGATGTTCTCACCCGAGCCTTCGCACACGAACCCTTGCGAGTCGAGCAGGATCGCCTCCTGGTAGCCGGCCTTGGAGGACTCGATCTTCGCGAGGACGCTGTTCAGGTACTGCCCGGAGGCCTTCGCGTGCGGGATCAGCGAGTCGTGCGAGATCCGCCGCCAGCTGGACACCTTCGCCCGGATCCCGAGACGCTTTCCCTCCTCGCCGAGGTACGCGCCCCAGGCCCACACGGCGATTGCAACTTCGACGGGGGCGTCGAGCGGATACAGCCCCATCTCGCCGTATCCCCGGAACACAAGCGGGCGGATGTAGCACTCGCGCAGCTCGTTGGCGGCGATCAGCTCGTGCGTGGCGGAGCGAAGCTCCTCAAGCCCGTACGGGATCGTCATGTAGTAGAGCTCGGCAGACTTGAACAGACGGTCGAGGTGGTCCCGGTGGCGGAAGATGCCCGTTCCCTGAGGGGTCTCATAGGCGCGGATCCCCTCGAACACCGCGGTGCCGTAGTGCAGACCGTGCGTGAGTACGTGCACCTTTGCGTCCTCCCAGGCGACGAGCTCTCCGTTCTGCCAGATGAGGTCCGCTTGTTGCACAAGTGCTCCTTATAGGTGTTGGAGTACCGCCGAGGTGGCTTCTGCCGTCGTGGCTCTGCCCCCCAGGTCAGGCGTCAGAAGGCCATCGGCCAACGCCCGGTCCACGGCCGATTCTACCGCCGCTGCTTCCGTATCCAGGGCCAGTCCGTGCCTGAGCATCAGCGCAGCCGACAGGAACATCGCGAGTGGATTGGCCTGCCCCGTGCCCGCGATATCGGGCGCGGAACCGTGCACGGGCTCGAACACCCCCGGGCCGCCGTCGCCGAGCGAGGCACTGGGGAGCATCCCGATCGACCCGGTCAGCATCGCTGCCTCGTCGCTGAGGATGTCGCCGAACATGTTCTCGGTGAGGATCACGTCGAAGTGGCGAGGCGTGGCCACGAGCCGCATCGCCGCGGCATCGACCAGCATGTGCTCGAGCTCGACGTCCGGGAACTCGCTGGCGTGCACTCCTCGGACAACCTCGCGCCACAGCCGGCTGGTCTCGAGCACGTTCGCCTTATCGACGCTGGTCACTCTCGAGCGCGCCGAGCTGAATGCGACCCGGGCGATCCGCTCGATCTCGGAGCGCGTGTAGACACAGGCATCGGAGGCCGAGTCCTTGGTTCGGGTCTTCGCCCCGAAGTAGATGCCGCCGGTCAGCTCGCGGACCACGAGCAGATCGACCTGCTCGATCAACTCGCGCTTCAGAGGGCTCGCGTCATACAGGGCCGGAAGCGGCCTGACAGGCCTCAGGTTCGCGAACAGGCCAAGGGCCTTGCGCAGCCCGAGTAGCCCCTGCTCGGGGCGGGGCTTGGCGGGGTCGGTGGAATCCCACTTGGGGCCGCCGACGGCTGCCAGCAGGACGGCGTCCGCAGCGCGGCAAGCCGCCAGGGTCTCGTCGCTCAGAGCGACACCACAAGCGTCGATCGACGCCCCGCCGAACAAATGTTCGTCGAACTCGAGGTCGACGGCGAGTGCGCCGAGCACCTGCACGGTGGCGGCCGCGATCTCCGGCCCGATGCCATCGCCTGGGAGCAGGACGATCCGTCGCGCCATCGTTACGGCTTCCGTGCGGTCATGTTGAGGCGCACGTATTCGAGCACGAGCGGCTGCGGGACGCGGGCGAGGACGCGGTCGACGAATGCCCCGCGCAGCTCGGCGGGCAACGGGTCGAGATGCCTGATCAGGCAGACCGTCTCGACGAACTCCCGCGGCTCGGCCGGCGTCACTGGCTTGGGCTCGAGCCAGCAGCAAACGTCCGTGTACCCGGCGTGCAAGAGCTTCGACTCGGTCTCCGCCGCGCCCGCGTAGTTCCACGGCCGCTGCCAGCCCTCGAAGAATTGGGCGAACGGCGCTTCCGTCGCGACGGTGTCCGCAGCAACGCGGAACGAATCGATGTTGCCCGTACCGCCGCATTGCGCCACCAGCTGGGCGCCAGGCTTGCACGCATCGAACAGGCGCGCGAACAGAGCGTCGTGGTCGTGGATCCAGTGGAACGTGGCGTTGGAGAACACTGCGTCGACACGCTCGGGCAGCGATAGCTTCACGAGGTCCTGGCAGAGCACGGTGGCGCGGTCGCCAAGCGTTCCGCGAGCATGCTCGACCATCGATGGGGCGACGTCGACGCCATAGACGCGGCCATGCGGCACACGATCGACGAGGAGCGCCGTGACTCGTCCCGAGCCGCAACCTGCGTCGAGCACCACCTCGCCGCCGTCGAGGCCGAGCCGCTCGAGCTGCGCCTCGGCCCAGGCGACCTGGACATCGGAGATCCTGTCGTAGGTGGCGGCGTCCCAGTCGCGCGAGCGCGTGCTCATAGCGCGGTCGTAACCGGGCCGGAGCGCTCGCGATCGCGCTCGTACGAGGCGATTGCCTGCTCGCGGTCGAGCGTCAGCGCGATGTCATCGAGCCCGTTGCGAAGCCGGTGCTTGATATCCGCGTCGATCTCGAAATGGCCGGTACCGCCCGGCCAGCGCACCTCCTGGGCTTCGAGGTCGATCTCCCCCTCGCCGGCCGCTGCGATCGCGCCGCAGTCCTCGGCGGAAAGCTGCACCGGGAGGAGGCCGATCTTGGTGCAGTTGGAGCGGAAGATGTCGGCGAAGCTCGGCGCGACGATCGCCTCGAAGCCGTAGTCGTCGAGCGCCCACGGGGCGTGCTCGCGGCTCGATCCGCAGCCGAAGTTGCGACCTGCCACGAGGATGGGATTCCTGGGCAGCTTCCACCCGGGCTCCTTCGCCCAGTCGTAGAACAGGAACTCGCCGAAGCCGGTGCGCTCGATCCGCTTGAGGAACTGCTTGGGGATGATCTGATCGGTATCGACATCGTCACGATCGAGGACGCTGACGGGACCCCTGATCACGTCGATCGCTCTCATCGCCGCCACTCCCGGATGTCGACGAAGTGCCCCTCGATCGCGGCAGCCGCCGCCATCTCAGGCGAGACCAGATGCGACCGTGCTCCTCTCCCCTGCCGGCCCTCGAAGTTCCGGTTGGAGGTTGAGGCCACCCGCTCTCCCGGCGCCGCGACGTCGGGGTTCATTCCCAGGCACATCGAGCATCCCGCTCCCCGCCAGTCGAAGCCGGCGCGCGCGAACACCTGATCGAGCCCTTCACGCTCGGCCTGCGCGCGAACCTGGGCGGAGCCCGGCACCACCATCGCGTAGATGCCGTCGGCGACGCGGCGTCCGTCCACAACCGATGCGGCCGCGCGCAGGTCGCCGATCCGTGCGTTCGTGCACGAGCCGATGAACACGCGATCGAGCTTGATCTCCCGGACCGGGGTTCCGGGCTCGAGCGCCATGTACCGCAGCGCTCGCTCGTCCTGCTCGGAGGCGGGCTCGGGGACCGCCTCGGTGACCGGCACCACCATCCCCGGTGTCGTCCCCCACGTCACCATCGGGCTGATCTCGGCCGCGTCGATCACGAGCTCGCGGTCGAACTCAGCGTCCGGATCGCTGCGCAACTCGAGCCACCCCTCGGGCACCTCGGATGGTGCGCCGCGCCGGCCGATCACCCAGTCGAGCGTCGTCTCGTCGGGGGCGACCATGCCGGCTCGACCACCAGCCTCGATCGTCATGTTGCAAACGGTCATCCTGCCCTCCATCGACAGGCTCTCAATCGCCGGCCCGGCGTACTCGAGGACGTGGCCGACCGCCCCCGACACCCCGATCCGACCGATCGTCGCCAGGATCAGGTCCTTGGCGGTCACGCCGAAGCCAAGTTCGTTCTCATAGGTGATGCGCATCGCCCGGGGCTTCGACTGCACCAGGCACTGAGTCGCGAGGACGTGCTCGACCTCGCTCGTCCCGATCCCGAACGCGAGCGCCCCGAATGCCCCATGGGTGGCGGTGTGGGAGTCGCCGCATACGATCGTCATTCCCGGCTGGGTGATCCCCAGCTCGGGACCGATCACGTGGACGATCCCCTGGTGCTCCGAGCCCAACGAGTACAGCGGGATGCCGAACTCCTCGCAGTTTCGCTCGAGCGTCTGCACCTGGACGCGGGAGAGCGCGTCGCGGATTCGTTCAGCGACGGGGGTGCCGTCGGTCGGGACGTTGTGGTCGGCCGTGGCGAGGGTTCGGTTGGGCCGGCGGACCGTACGCCCGGCGAGGCGCAGGCCCTCGAACGCCTGTGGGCTCGTGACCTCGTGAACGAGGTGCAGGTCAACGTACAGGAGGCCCGGCTCGACCAGATGGGCGTCCCAGATCTTTTGCAGCAGCGTCTGGCCCACGGTTTTCTAGCTCCGCCGCAAGCCGGCGCTGACGACGGCGAGCAGCACGGCTTCCTGCGGTCCGTCGTTCTCGAAGTGATGGGGCAGGTCGGCATCGAACGTGACGCAATCGCCGGTCTGAAGCAGGTGCTGAGCGCCGTCGCAGTGCAGGGTCACCTGTCCGGACTGCAAGAGCGCGGTCTCGCGGCTGCCCGGCTCGTGCATCGGGGGATCACCCGGCCCGCCCGTCACCGCGCCCGGGGAGAGGGAGTGCATCGAGAGCTCTGCTCGCTGGCCGGGAAGCGGGGGTGTCAGCACCTCGTAGGCGTGACCGTCGACGCTCGCGGGTCCTTTACGTCGCTCGCCGCCGCGCACAATCGTGACCGCGCCGTCCTCATCGAGCCGTAGCAGCTGCGACAGCCGCAGCTCGAGCCCTCCGGCGATCCGAGAGGCCACGTGCAGCGTCGGGCTCGTCTCGCCGCGCTCGACCTGCGAGAGCATCGGGGCGCTGACGCCGCATCGCTCGGCAAGGTCTCGAAGTGAAAGGTCCATCGCTTCCCGGAGCGCCCTGATGCGGGGTCCGAGCGACTCGGAGCCGGTGAGCGCCGCACTCGGGACAGCTGACATACAGTTGTACGTTATCACGTACGGTATCCCGGTTGGGCTGCCTGCGGCGGCCGCCAGCGTCTTCGCCCTTGCTCGTCGGCGGGGTAGCCTGCTGACCGATGCGCTCCCGGCCAGACGTCCTCGTGCTCGGCGGCGGCGGGGTGCTCGGGGAGGCGTGGATGACCGGACTGCTCGCGGGGCTCGAGGACGCGACCAGGTTCGACCTGCGCGAGTGCGAGTATCTCCTCGGCACCTCCGCGGGGTCGATCGTCGCGGCGCAACTGGCCGCCGGTAGGTCGCCGACGCGCCCGGACTCGATTGCCGACCAGGAAGAGAACGAGCGCGTCTCGCCGAAGCCCGCCGAAGGGTTCGCCACGGCCGCTCAATCGGCCGCAAGACGGATGGGCGGGTTCGCATGGTCGGCGGCGGGCGTGTTCATGCCCATGGCTCTCGGCATGGCCGCACCGGGTGGCGCCGTCGTCCGCGCCGCGATGCTCCGGAGGCTGCCGCGGCCGAAGGAGCGGCTCGACGACCTCGGCGCGCACGTGGAGCGGTCAGGCGCGAGGTTCGACGGCCGGCTGCGGGTCACAGCGGTCGACCGGCGCGGCGGCCGGCGCGTCGTATTCGGCGCTCCCCGTGCGCCACGCGCGACCGTCGCCGAAGCGGTCGCCGCCTCGTGCACGGTGCCTTGGCTGTTCGCCCCGGTCGAGATCTCGGGGCGCGAGTACGTCGATGGGGGGGTCTGGAGCCCCACGAACCTGGACGCAGCCCCCGCAGGGCGAGGGACATCCGTGCTGTGCCTCGCCCCCACCGCAAGCGTGATCGGCTCCGAGCGGTTGATCGTGCTGGTCCGGACCGTCACCCGCGCAGCGGTCTCGGTCGAAGCCCTAGCGCTCCGCCGACGCGGCGCCGACGTGCGCGTGGTGGCTCCAAACTCGGGCGCGGCCGCAGCAATGGGCTCGAATCTGATGGACCGCAAGCCGCGCGCGCGCGTCCTCGCTGCGGGCTACCGGCAGGGACTGTCGCTCGCTACGGCTGACGCGGTCAGCTAGGGCACGCTGACGGGCTCCGCCGCCGAGGCATCAGTCGGCGACTGCGCCCGCGCGGCGGCCTCGCGCTTCCGGACCACGTTCGACAGCGCCCGTACGTACGCCCGGCCGGCCGCCTCGAGGATGTCGGTCGAGACTCCCTGGCCCGAGCCCGTCACCCCGCCGGCCTCGAGCACGACCGAGGTCTCGCCGAGAGCATCCTGCCCGGCGGTCACGGCGTCCACGCGGAACTCCCGCAGGCGCGCGTCGTGGCCGGTCGCCGCGTTGATCGCGCGGAAGATCGCGTCGACGGGGCCGTCCCCTGTGAACGATCCGGTCAGCTCCTCGCCATCGGGTGCGCGAACGCCAACCTTGGCGTGCGGCGGACGCCGCGACGACGCCTCAACGTCGAACCATTCGAGTTGGTAGCCCGCCACCTCCTCGCGCAGCTCGTCGGTCACCAACGCCTCGAGATCCATCGCCGTCAGCGTCTTCTTCTTGTCAGCGATCTCCTTGAAGCGCTTGAAGGCGGTGTTCAGGGCCTGACCGGACAGCTGGAACCCCAGCTCGGACAGGGCCTGCTGCAGCGCGTGCCGGCCGGAGTGCTTGCCGAGCACGATCGAGTTCGCCTCCAGGCCCACCGTCGTCGCGTCCATGATCTCGTAGGTGGTTCGCTCCTTCAGGACCCCGTCCTGGTGGATCCCCGACTCGTGCGCGAACGCGTTACGGCCGACGATCGCTTTGTTGGGCTGGACCGGATAACCGGTCAGGCGCGAGACCAGCCGCGACGTTCTCGAGATCTCACGGGTGTTGACGCCGGTGCGGAGGTGCACGTCGCGCTCGCGGGTGTGCAGCAGCATCACGATCTCCTCGAGCGAGGCGTTGCCCGCGCGCTCGCCGATCCCGTTGATCGCGCACTCGACCTGGCGTGCGCCCGCGAGCAGGCCGGCGAACGAGTTGGCGACAGCCAGCCCGAGGTCGTCGTGGCAGTGCACTGACAGAACGACGTCCCGCAGCGCCGGGACAAGCTCGTACAGCCGCTCCAGGTAGGCCGTGTACTCGAGGGGCATCGTGTAGCCGACGGTGTCGGGGATGTTGATCGTGCTCGCGCCCTCCTCGATCGCGATCTGGCACACCTCCGCGGTGAACTCGACGTCGGCTCGGGTGGCGTCCATCGGCGAGAACTCGACGTCCTCGACGTATCCCCGGGCGTGTGCGACCGCCGCTCGCGCCTGGCCCTTCACGTCCTCGCGCGTGCTCTGCAGCTGGTGGCGGATGTGGATATCGGAGGTCGAGATGAAAGTGTGGATCCGGGGCCGCGGCGAGTCCTTGATCGCCCCCCAGGCCGCGTCGATGTCGGCCGCGTGGGTCCGCGCCAAGCCGGCGATCACCGGCCCCTCGACCGTCCGGGAGATCTGCTGCACGGCCTCGAAGTCGCCCGGGGAGGTGATCGGGAAGCCCGCCTCGATCACGTCAACGCCGAGCCTCGCCAGCTGCTGCGCGATCTCGAGCTTCTCCTGAGTGTTCAGCGAGATACCTGGCGACTGCTCCCCGTCGCGCAGGGTTGTGTCGAAGATCAGTACTCGGTTTGGATCATCCGGCTTGGTCATGTCGCTCCTTGCGTGTCTCTCGAAGTTCGCTTCTTCTCGGTGCTGGTGTCGCGGCTACATGCGGCCGCCGGCGCGCTATTCCCCCCGAAGGGGGAGGAGAAGAAGTCGAAGGTCGAGACGGAACGACATCCATCGACAGATTAGCGAACCGTGACTCATGGTCAAAGCGCGCTTGCCGACAAAAACGGAATGTTGCGAACGAGAGTCCGACGGCGGGGACAATCCGCTTCACTGGCGGCCGCGCTCGTGGCGTGCGGTGGTTCGCACGGGACACTCGCCGCGAGCCCGACCGGCGTTTTACAAGCCACCATGTCTGCCTACTACGCCGCGCTCGCCGGGCACGATGCAGCTGCGGCATGCGCGCACATCACGCCCGTCTTCTGGGAAGCCTCACTCAGCGAGGGCAGGACCGCGCTGACGGCCGCCGGCGTCCACCCTTTGCCTCGCGGGAGCTGTGTGGATGTGCTCCGCCGGCTGTTCTCTCTGGATCCCACCAGCGGTTCGCGCCTGAGCAAGCTGCGCGTCACGGTTCGTGATGTCTCGGTTCACGGAGCCACGGCTCTCGCGATCGTCTCTGACGGCAGGTTGGCCCAGGCATCGCGATTCGTCCGCTCAGCGAGTGGCCACTGGCTGATCGACTGTTGTACCGCGGCCCAGGCGAACCGCCTCGCACGCCGCATCTATAGGGTGCCTTCAGTCGGCATGGAACCGACCCTGAAGCCGGGGCAGCTCGTGGCCGCCGACAACATCGTGCTCCGAAGCAGGGCGCCGGCGGTCGGCGAGGTCGTGACGTTGCATCCACCCGTCGCGGCAGCCTGTCGAGACCCGCGCCAGGGGGATGGGTTCCAGCAGCCTTGCGGGGCGCCCGCGCAGTCCGCGAGCACCGAAGTCCTGATCAAACGCGTGGTGGGGATCCGCGGAGACCGAATCGCGCTGGTCGGCGGGCGCCTGGTCCGCAACGGCATGGTCCAAGACGAGCCGTACATCCTCGCCTGCGGTGGCGCGTTGTGCGACTTCCCGAAGCCAGTCGTCGTCCCGCCTGGGACCTACTACGTGATAGGGGACAACCGTGGGAACTCGTTGGACAGCCGCTTCTACGGTCCGGTGCCGCGGTCGTCGATCCTAGGGGTGCTGACGCCGTGAGGACGTGCGGAACCTTGGCCATTTCGTTGCGCTCCTATACGAAATCGCCAATCCTGCTAGAGCGACACCGTCTGCCCGGCCACAAACCCGTCCCCCGCCGCGATCTCCTCGACGACCGTCAGCGGCACCGGCGCGTCTGTCGTGACCGCCATCACGGCGACCCCACCGCCCTCTGCCTCCTCATCCTGCCGTCCGACGGCGGCGGACACGATATTGATCCCGTGCGCGCCGAAGGTTGTGCCGACCCGCCCGATCATCCCCGGCTTGTCGCGGTAGCGAAACACGGTGATGTGATCCTCGAGCTGCATGTCGAAGCGCTGCCCCCACGCCTCGAGCAGGTGCGGCCTGAACCGCTGGCCCACGAGCGTGCCGGCGACCCGCACGCTGTCCGCCCCGCAGGCGATCGTGACCCGCACCAGATCGGTGTAGTCGTGGGCGGCGGTGCGCTTCGTCTCGACGACCTCGATCCCCCGCTCCTCCGCCATCGCGGGAGCGTTCACCTCATTGACGCCCTCCTCGGTGTGTCCGCTGAGCGCGCCAACCAGAACCTCGATCGTCAGCAGCCGCGTGTCTCGTTCCGCGATCCGGCCGAGGAACTCCGTGTGGACGCGATCGACCGACGTTCCGGGCGCGAGCGCCACCGCGATCCGCCCGAGCGCGCGGCACAGGCCGACGAAAGGCCTCAGCACCGGAGCGTCCTCGGAGTGGATCGCCGGCACGTTGACGGCGCTGGTGACCAGGCCACCCGTCAGCGCTGCGATCACCTGCTCGGCCGCCTGATAGCCGGCGCGGTCGGTCGCCTCCGCCGTCGAGGCGCCGAGGTGCGGGGTGACGATCACGTTGGGGTAGGCGAACAACGGGTGCTCGGTGACCGGCTCGGCACCGAATACGTCGAGCGCTGCCCCCGCCACCTTGCCGGACGCAAGCGCCTCCTGCAGGTCCTCCTCGACGATCAGCTCACCCCGGGCCGCGTTCAGGATTCGCACGCCGTCCTTGCACTTCGCAAGCGCGCGCTTGTCGAGCCATCCAGCGGTCTCGCCTGTCCGCGGGAGATGCAGCGTGATGAAGTCCGCCGACCGATAGACGTCTTCGACGCTCTCGGCGCGCTCCACGCCGAGCTCGCGATACCGGTCGGCCGCGACGTACGGGTCGAATGCGATCACGTGCATCCCGAATCCGAGCGCCCGGTGTGAGACCAGCTGGCCGATCCGGCCGAACCCGATGATTCCTAGGGTCTTCTCGTACAGCTCGACTCCGGAGAACCTGCCCCGATCCCAGGCACCGCCGGTCAGCGAGGCGTGCGCCTGGGGGATGTTGCGCGCCAGCGCGAGGAGTAGCGCCATCGTGTGCTCCGCTGCGGTGATCACGTTCGATTGCGGCGCGTTGGCGACGACGATCCCGCGCTTGGTCGCGGCGGAGACATCGACGTTGTCGACGCCCACGCCGGCGCGAGCGATCGCGCGGAGGCGCGAAGCCTCGCCGAGCAGCTCGGCGTCGAGCTTCGTCGAGGACCGGATCAGGATCGCGTCGTAGCGCCCGATCCGCTCGCGCAGCTGCGCCCGCGACCATCCGGTCCCGATCTCGACCTCGCAATGGCGGCGGAGCAGCTCGATGCCGGTCTCGCCGATGTCCTCCGCGACGAGCACCCGGGGCCGCGCCCCGTCGCCCGGTTGCTCGTCCGTCAGCCGTCGGGGCGCCCCGAGCTCGGTCATAAGCGCTCCAGGACCCAGTCGATGCATGCTGTCAGCGCATGGACGTCGGCCGGGTCCGTGGCCGGGAACATCGCGACCCGCAGCTGATTGCGCCCCAGCTTGCGGTACGGCTCGACGTCGACGATCCCGTTCTCCCGAAGCGTGGCGGCGAGCAGCGCCGCCTCCACATGCTCGTCGAAGTCGATCGTGCCGACAACCAGCGAGCGCTTGGCAGGGTCCTGCACGAACGGCCGTGCCAGCTCGTGCGCCGACGCCCAGCCGTACAGGTGCGTCGCGGACTCCGTCGTGCGGGCGACCATCCCCGCCAGGCCGCCATGCTCGAGCATCCAGTCGAGCTGGTCGGCGAGCAGGAACAGTGTCGCGAGCGCCGGGGTGTTGTAGGTCTGGTCCCGGCGTGAGTTCTCGAGCGCGGTCCGCAGCGAGAGGAAGCTCGGGATCCAGCGCCCGCCGGGCCTCTCGGCCTCGATCTCCTCGATCCGGTCGAGCGCCGCGGGGCTGAGTAGCGAAAGCCACAGTCCGCCGTCGGACGCGAAGCCCTTCTGCGGTGCGAAGTAGTAGGCGTCCGCGCTGGAGACGTCCACGGGGAGGCCGCCCGCCGCCGACGTGGCGTCGATCAGAACCAACGAGCCAGCCGCCCCATCCGGCCGCAATACGGGGACCATCACCCCGGTCGAAGTCTCATTGTGCGCCCAGGCGACTACGTCGACCCCGGGGTCGGCGAGCGGCTCTGGCGCATCGCCTGGTGCGGCCTCGACGACGATCGGCTCGGCCAGGAAGGGCGCACTTGCGCAGGACGCGGCGAACCGGGCTGAGAACTCGCCGTAGCTCAGATGAAGTGATCGCTCGTGGACCAGGCAGCAGGCGGCGGCGTCCCAGAACGCCGTGGTCCCACCGTTGCCGAGCGCAACCTCATACGACGCGGGGACGGCGAACAGCTCCCGAAGCCCCGTCCGCAC
>CATPBV010000106.1 GCA_955652345.1 uncultured Solirubrobacteraceae bacterium
ACCCGGACCGGCGCGATCGCCGCGTCGCCGAAGCGACGGTGCGACGCAACGCGCCGGTACGGCAAAGCGATCGTGGGGGGCCTGGCGCTCTTTGGCGATACGAGGCACGGGACCTGGCTGATCAGGCCGCTGGTTCGCGGGGAGATCCGGTGGTGGTGTCGCCGCGACGTTCGTCGCCGCGGTTTAGGTGATCGCACCGAGCGTGAGCCCGAGTCGCATTTGAGTCCGTCCCCGGCCCCGCCCACTCGTCGACAGTGAACCGCTGCGGCAGATTCGCTTGTCCGCGGGCATCGATCCTCACCCTTCGCGCCTGAGCCGCTCGCGAACGCCGGCGGCGTTGGCAGGCACCCAGGTCCCGGCAGGCGCGAAGTCGTCGCCATCAACGCCGCTCGACGGATGACCCGGTCCACGTCCGAATCTTGTCGGACGAAGCGATCCGGCTATCCCCGGGGCACGACGTTCAAGATGGATGACAGCTCGTCGGGAAACCCCGGCGGCGGGTTTCGCTGGTGGATCATCAGCGTGTGGAGGCCTACGGGCAGGGAGCGCAGGATCACGTTCCAGCCGTGGCCCGCGAAATGGGCCACGGTGCCGGCCGGCACACCGAGGATGTTGTCCGGCGGGAGGCGGACCTCCTCCGGGGGCGTTACCACCTCGAAGAAGTCGATCGGTCGTCCGTCGAGGGTGAAGCGTGTGTCTTTGAAGCGCGTGTCGGCAGCGCGGGCGCACGCCACCTGCTCGGCGTAGTTCGAACCGAAGAAGGGCGGCGCCTCGACATCGCTGCACTCGGTGCTGTAGGCCTCGGCCAAGATCGGCGTCCCCTGCTCGATGGTGCACGTGAGCGGCGCCGAGCCCAGCGGGAGCGGGACGACGATCCTGCCGCGGTCGACGCGCAGGCACAAGCTCTGCGGGAGAAGCGGGTTAACGGCGGCGGGCCGCTCGAGGATCTCCTTCCAAAGCTGGCCGAGCAGGCGCCCCGAGCCCGCCGGCGCGGCGGCAGCGCTCATCGGGAAGGCGGTCGCCGCGACAGCGACGAGCAACACAACGCGTTTCACCATGTGCCTTTCTCTTGAGCGATGAATCTATGCGACAGTCTCACCTCAGTGGGGTTCTGTCAAGACCGCCCGAGAATTCGACCGGCTTTGACGCGCGCCCAGCGTAGGACGTGCTCATCGAACCGGATCAGCGGTGGGCGAGGATCCACGCCATCAATCATCGTCCCGAGGAGGACGTCGTGGAATCCGCACCGCTGTTGGGTTGCGCTGGCCGCTCCCGTTCGTCGGCGACGCTCGCAAGCTTTCACTAGCCCGCCCGCCACGCAACAAGGGTTTTGCTACCCGCCGGACCCCCGACCGCGGCCGGCCATGCGCGCCCGCCGGGACTCGCATGCAGCTACCCAACACCGCCCAGGCCGCCGGAGTCCGGCGCCGGTTCGCGCCGCATCAGCTCCCCCGTGCCCATGCCGTCGAGATGTCGCGTGAGGTAATCCCGCTGGCGTTCTTCCAACGGCAGCTCGGGCATGCGGACCTCGGGGCACAACCGCCTACGTGCGGGTTATTGACAACACCGAGATCATCCACACGGTCCAGGAGCACCCGCACCGATGATCGCGCCAGCGCCGGCCTCTGATCTCTGGAGCTCCAGCACCCGATAGCCGCCCGCGCACGGTCACACCCGACAGCTCGGCGTGCCTCCGCCGACCCTCCGAGCTTAGGACGCGCCCACTGAGACGAGCGATCCCGTGGTCGCCAAGGCGATCGCAGGCTCTGCGCGAACGTGGAGGACGAAAGGGATCATCTGTTTGACGGTCGCCGGACGAGGGCGGCTGGATGATCGGGCCGCCATCGATTCTGCGGAGCTGCCCTGCCTTCACAAGAAAGGAGCAGCGCGCGGGTCGGTGTCTCGCGGCTGGTTGTGCTCTTGATCGGGGCGGTGGGTGGTGCCCGCCGTACGCTTTCCGCGATGCCGATCAACTGGGACGACCTAGAGATTCTGGGAGCGCTCGACCGGGTGGAGGACGCAGGACGTGCGTACTCGATCAACGGGGAGGACCTACTCCAGGCGTCGCTGATGGGCGACCCGTTGAGGATGCCGATCGAAACAGGTTCGCGCGGATGCTCCTCATGTTGCGAGACGAGACACCACAACGGTTGAGGTTCGGTCAACAGCAACGGGCAGGAATCCAGCCGCCGCAACCGCAACAGCACGAGTACCTGCAATCGCTCTGGCACTTCCAGTTGACCACGAGCGGGCGTGATCGCGTTCGCGGTCGCGTGGTGCTCGAAGGTCTGCCGGACCCTGACCAGGACGATGGCCGGGCGATCCCAGCACTCGTACTGCGCGATTTCGCGGAGATCATCGCCACCTACTACACGGCGTCGCAGATGGCGGAGTTCCTCTACGACTCCGGCTTGTCCGAGGATCGGTTCGCTCGTCCCGTCGATGACGAGGACGAGAAGCAGCAGTACCTGGCCAACTTCTTCGGCCTGATCGAGATGGGAACCCCGGAGATGCGTCGCGCGCTACGTCAGTTCTTGGCCCGGTTCGTCACCGGCGACCTCGCGCTCGTACCGACATCGGAGCAGAGCCAGCGACTGACGTACGCACTTGAGCGGGCCGGCTGGTACGTCGATGGCGACACGATCGTGATCGGCGAACGGAGCCGATCACGATGCCGGCCGAGACGCAGGAGCCGGAGCCCGCCACGCTCGCTGGCCTGCATTCGCTGATCACCAAAGCTGCTCAGGAGCTCTGGGACGACGGGCACCGACGCGAAGCGATCAACGCGGCTGCAATCGCCCTGCTCGACGCGGTGCGTAACCAATCAGGGCTCCAGCTGGACGGTCACGACCTGATGGCGCGCGCGTTCAACCCCGACAACCCCCGGATCGTCATCGCCGACCTGCGAACCGACAACGGGCGCAACCTCCAGCGTGGCACCCATTTCATCGCGATGGGCGCGGTTGCCGCGATCCGGAACCCGGCCTCCCATACCCTCGCCGACCATGAGGAGGACCAGGCGCGCGAACAGCTCACCGTCCTCAGCTTCATCGCCCGCCGTCTCGATGACGCACGAGCAGCCCGGCCGGAGTGGCGCGGCAACGTCTAGTAGGTCCGCTCAGCTTGACCGGGTTCGACGATTGGCACCCCGGCTCGCGAAGCTTGTGCGCTGTCCTGCGCCCTGGTCTGGAGCCGCCGACGGGCATAGTACGGACTACTGCTTTTGCCCTCTTCACCCGCGGGTGTGTCGCGACCGGCCTGGCGACCGAGCAGCCACGCTAGAGCGTCATGACCGCCTGACCCCGTCTGTCCGATACCGACAACGAGCGTGCCGGCGACACCACTGCTGTTCTCCTGCTTGCAGGATTCGGTTGCCCGGCGATAACAGGTTGGTGGCGGTCCCGGCGCGATCGACTTGTTTTCTCGACTGCGTCTGTAGCACTACGGGTTGACGATCTCGGCGGCTGCGGTGAGCGGGTCGATGTTTGCTGCGTCCGCGATGCCGGCGCGGTACTCGTCGGTGTTGGTGAGTGGTGG
>CATPBV010000107.1 GCA_955652345.1 uncultured Solirubrobacteraceae bacterium
CCGACGCCAGCGCTACCGGTCGACGCCTGACGCGGTCACACCGATGGCGGCCGCTTCGCACCAGCACCGGCAGCCTGGTCGTCGGCGTCGACACTGTCGCTCTTGTGCGTGCTGCGGGCGGGATCTTGGCTAACGGCGGAGCCGACCGGTCCGCCCGGCGGCCCCGGAGTGCTGCATCGCCCTGGCAGAGGGGCTGCCGTTCCCGCGTCGGTCGGTGTAGCTGGTCCCGTTCCGTAGGGGGAGCGAGCGCCGACGCCGACGTGACCGCCGCTCTGCGGGGAATGCGGGTAGAGATCGTGCGGGGGCGGGCCTGTGCCGCGGTGCTTGCTGACCGTCGGGAGACCAGCTAGCGCCGGCGTCTCGCGACCGCCGCTTCCCGGCGAGAGCCGTCGTCTGGCGGCGCGGATCTCGCGCACGCCTTCTCCTCGCGTGGAGCGAGAGCATGGGGGGGGCGCTGGAGAGGCCTGCAATTGGGCGCGCGGGCGCAGCGGTGTGCCGGGGTCTGGAGGAGTGAGCGCCACGCTACGGTTCAATGGCCCCGGGGACGGCAGGGTCTGTCTTGCGGGGCGAGCGGCCATGGTCGCGAGGCGACGGCGTCCTGCGCGGGAGCGGTTCTGATCGGTGATCGGACGGGAACTAGACTACGAGGGCCCGGAGCCACCACGCTACGGGAGTTGTAGTCCGATCGCGAAGGCGAGGTCTTCTCATGCCCAAGCTGACCGTTGAGAGCGCGAGCGGCTTC
This sequence comes from uncultured Solirubrobacteraceae bacterium, assembly GCA_955652345.1. Taxonomy (GTDB): domain Bacteria; phylum Actinomycetota; class Thermoleophilia; order Solirubrobacterales; family Solirubrobacteraceae; genus Palsa-465. The sequence goes on from CATPBV010000107.1 coordinate 743, forward strand.
CCGGTCGAGCTGTACTACGAGGATCACGGATCCGGCAAGCCAGTCGTCCTGATCCACGGCTGGCCGCTCAGCGGGCGCTCGTGGGAGAACCAGGTTCCGGTGCTGATCGACGCCGGGCACCGCGTCATTACCTACGATCGGCGCGGCTTCGGCTGGTCCTCTCAGCCTTGGGATGGCTACGACTACGACACGTTCGCGGCGGACCTCAACGCGCTGCTCGAGCACTCCGAATTGCGAGACGCGACGCTCGTCGGCTTCTCGATGGGCGGCGGCGAGGTCGCTCGCTACATCGGCACCTACGGGACCGACCGGATCCGCGGTGCGGTGTTCGCGGCGGCGGTTCCGCCTTACCTCTACAAGAGCGAGGACAATCCCGACGGCGGGCTGGACGACGCGACGATCGAGCAATTCGAGAACGGGGTGCGCGGGGACAGGATCGCGTTCCTCGACGAGTTCACCAAGAACTTCTTCGCCGCCGGCGAGCGAAGCGATCTGATCAGCGAGCCCCAGCGGCTCTACGCGCGCGAGATCGCCGCCTTCGCCTCGCCCAAGGGAACGCTCGACTGCATCGCCGCCTTCGGCCGCACCGACTTTCGCGAAGACCTCGATAAGGTCGACGTGCCGACGCTCATCATCCACGGCGATGCCGACGCGATCGTCCCGTTTGAGGTGAGCGGCAAACGGACCCACGCGGCGATCAACGGGAGCGAGCTCGCGCTCATCACGGGCGCCCCGCACGGGCTCAACGCTACCCACGCCGCGGAGTTCAATCGCGCGCTGCTGACGTTCTTGGCGGGCTGACATGCTTCGGAGGCGCATGCGTAGGAGAAGTTCGATCGTCGCTAAGCCGATGATCGGCTTGCTCGGCGTGGCGGTGACGGGCTCCGCCACGTCGTCGAACTCTCTGTTTGGCGCGCTGCAGGTCACGACCGCCAAGCAATCCGGGCTGTCGCCGATCCTCATGGCGGCCACCAACACGTCCGGCGGCGTGCTGGGAAGATGATCTCGCCCCAGAACCTGGCGATCGGCGCCGCGGCCGTGGGCCTCGCCGGCCAGGAGGGCGAGATCTTCCGCCGCGTTATCGGCTGGTGCCTCGTCGTTCTGCTCGCCATGTGCGTGATCGTGTACCTGCAGTCCGCCGACGTGCTCTGCTGATGGTCGTCGGCTGAATCGGGCCGGGCATTGTGCGGGTCGCGCTCTTCATCACCTGCTTCAACGACACGCTGTTCCCGCAGACCGGGCGGGCGGTGGTGACGCTGCTCGAGCGGCTGGGTTGCGAGGTTGATTTTCCCGAGGCTCAGACCTGCTGCGGCCAGATGCACACGAACACGGGCTATCAGGAGCGGGGGCTCGCGTTGGCGCGGCGGTTCGAGCGGGTGTTCGCGGACGCCGAGGTGGTGGTTTCGCCGTCGGCGTCCTGCGTGGGCTATCTGCGCGAGAACGGCGCGGGGCTTGACGGGCGGCTGGCCGAGCTGACGGAGTTCCTCGTCGACCGGCTGGGGGTGGAGGACGTCGGCGCCACGTTCCCGCACCGGGTCACGCTGCACCCGACCTGTCACTCGCTGCGGCTAGTGCGGATTGGGGACCGGCCGCGGCGGCTGCTGGAGCGCGTGCGCGGGATCGACCTCGTCGAGCTGGGCGACGCGGCCGAGTGCTGCGGCTTCGGCGGGACGTTCGCGGTGAAGAACGCGGACACCTCGATGGCGATGCTCTCCGACAAGCTGCGCCACGTGCTCAACACCCGTGCGGAGGTGTGCACGGCGGCCGACAACTCGTGCCTGATGCAGATCGGCGGGGCGCTGCGGCGCCAGCGCGCCGGGGTGCGGGTCATGCACCTGGCCGAAATCCTGGCGGCGACGTGAGCGCGACCGGGTTCCCCGCCGCCGCCCGCGAGGCGCTCGCGGACACGCAGCTGCGACGCAACCTGGGCAAGGCGACGAGCACGATCCGCGCGAAGCGAGCCGCGATGGTCGAGGAGGTGCCCGACTGGGAGGCCCTCCGGGAGGCCGGCGCGGCGATCAAGGCCCGTGCGATGGCCACGCTGCCCGAGCAGCTCGAGCGGCTGGAGGCGTCGGTCACGCGCGCGGGCGGGTGGGTGCACTGGGCGCGCGACGCCGCCGAGGCGAACGCGATTGTGGCGGGGATCGCCCGTGGGCACGCCGCGCGCGAGGTGATCAAGGTCAAGTCGCTCGCCACGGACGAGATCGGGCTGAACGACGCGCTGGCGGCGCACGGCGTCGAGGCGATCGCAACCGACCTGGCCGAGCTGATCGTCCAGCTCGGCCAGGATCGCCCGTCGCACATCCTGGTCCCGGCCATTCACCGCAACCGGGCCGAGATCCGGGAGATCTTCCTGCGCGAGATGGGTGACGTCGACCCGGCGCTGACTGATGACCCGGCGGCGCTGGCCGAGGCCGCGCGACTGCACCTGCGGCGGAAATTCCTGTCGGCCAGGGTCGGCATCAGCGGCGCCAACTTCGCCATCGCGGAGACCGGCACGTTGTGCGTGGTGGAGTCCGAAGGCAACGGCCGGATGTGCTTGACCCTGCCGGACACGC
>CATPBV010000108.1 GCA_955652345.1 uncultured Solirubrobacteraceae bacterium
AAGCCGCAGGTACACGGGAATGATGTATGCCAGATACAGCCCGACGGTGAAGATCTCGGTGATCGCCATATCATAAAAAAAAAAACCGGTCTTGGTTCCGAAGTAGGCCGGGATCGTGATGATCAGCGATGCGATCGAGACCGCCAGCACCGCGTACAGCGGTACGCGCTGCTGGTTCAGCCGCCGGAAGAGCCGCCATCCGGGCATTCCCCGGTCGCGCGAGAACGCGTACCACGTGCGCGAGGCGCTGGTCAGGCCGGCGGCGCCGCAGAACAGCTGGCCGACCGTGCAGATGATCAGCACGAATTTGGCTGCCCACGGCGTCAGGTCGGTGTTGATCAACGGGATCGAGCCACCGGCGGCCTTATTGATCGCGTTGAGCTCACCGGTGCTGCCCACCGAGAAGCAGAGCGCGAGCAGCACCGCCCAGCCCGCGATCGCCGCGTAGAAGACCGATCGCCAGACGCCCTGGGCGGCGGCCTTCGCCGCGCCGCGGGTCTCCTCGGCGGTGTGGGCCGAGGCGTCATACCCGGTCTGCGTGTACATCGTCAGGATGAATCCGATCGGGAGGACGTAGAGGATGAAGAAGACGCCAGAGGTCGCGCCGCCGTGAAAGCCGGTGTTGTTCAGCGCGTGGCCGAATACGAAGCCGAGGCTCGCGTGGTGGCTTGGCACGAACGCGATCAGCCCGATGATCACGAGCACGCCGAGGACGTGCCAGCCGACCGAGATGTTGTTGAAGATCGCCAGCAGCCGGTCGGCGAAGATGTTCACGGCGGTGTAGCCGATGAGGATGATCACGAACAGCAGGAAGTCCTGGTGCAGGATCGTCGAGAGGTTCGTGGTGGTGAAGTCGATCCCGAAGATGTTCACGCCATAGTCGGCGAGCACGGCCTGGAGGAAGAACGCCGCGCCGTAGCCCACTCCGGCGACAATCCCGACGAGACCGACGATGTTGAACCAGCCGGTGAACCAGCTCCAGCCGGCGCCGCCGAGCTTCGCGGCCCACCAATAGGGGCCGCCCGCGGTCGGCATCGCCGATGTCAGTTCGGCCATCGAGAGCGCCACCAGGAGCGCGCCACCGCAGAGGATCGGCCAGCCGATCGCGATCGCGGGCGGTCCGCCAGCGTTCCACGCGAACGAGAAGTTGGTGAAGCAGCCGGCGAGGACCGAGATGATCGTGAACGAGATCGCGAAGTTCGTGAAGCTGCTCCACCCCCGATGGAGCTCCTGCTTGTAGCCCAGGTCGGCGAGCTGTCGCTCGTCCTCGGAAGCCTGCGTGCCTGCCGACGGGATGCCCGGCGACTGGGCCCCGGCGCCACTTACTTGTTCGTCCACAGTCTCCTCCTCCGCGGGATTAGCTGACCCTCACAGGCAAACGGTGAGATGATCCCGCGCCGTGAAGGATGGCGCGACCTTATCGCTCGCGTCGGAAGGCTGTCAACGAGGCGGTCGTCCGCAATGAACCGCGAGCTGGACGCCCAGGTCGCTGTTATCGGCGCCGGCGTGGTGGGCTGCGCGGCGGCGCTTGCGCTCGCGCGCCGAGGCGCCGCGGTGGCGATGCTCGAAGCCGAGCCGGAGCCTGCCCTCGGTGCGAGCGGGACGAACTCGGGGATCCTGCACATGGGGTTCGACTCCGAGCCGGAAGAGCTCGAGACGGCGCTGATCCTCGCATCGGACCGGCTGCGGGACAGCGTCATGTCGGCGCTCGACATACCGGTACTGCGCTGCGGCGCGATCATGCGCGCCGATCCCGGCCGACTGGCCGCGGTCGCGGCGGGCGCCCACCGCAACCGGGTGCCAATCGTCGAGCGAGACGGGGCGATCGAGATCCCGGGTGAGGCGGTGACCGACCCCGTCTTCTACACGCTCGCGCTTGCCGGCGCGGCCGTACGACATGGCGCAGCGCTGCGCACGGGCTTCAGGGTCAGCGCTCTCGAGCCCGACGGGCCGGGGATCACCGTCCGCGCGCACGACGGCGAGGCGATCCGTTGCATGCTTGGGGTGAACTGCGCAGGGCTGCACGCCGACGAGGTGGCGCGCCTGGTCGGCGACGATTCGTTCGAGATCTACCCGCGCAAGGGGGAGTTCCTCGTGTTTGAGCCCCCACAAGACGAGCCGCTCGAGCGCATACTCCTCCCGGTACCGACCGCGCGGACGAAAGGTGTGCTGGTGTTCCCGACGCTCGACGGCAAGGTCGTCGCGGGGCCGACCGCGGTTGACCAGGAGGACAAGCACGATTGGTCGGTCCGGCCCGAGGCGCGCGAGGAGATCCTGCCGAAGGCGCTGGAGATGTACCCGCCGCTCGAAGGCGCCGAGCCGATCGCCGCGTACGCCGGCCTCCGGCCGGCCGGGCGCGCCCACAACTACCTGATCGGACCCTCGCCCGCGTGCGCGCACCTGATCAATGTCGCTGCGATCCGCTCGACCGGCCTGTCGGCGTCGCTCGGGATCGCGGAGCGCGTCGCGGAGATCGTCGGGTCGCTCGGCGTGACCCTCGGGGCCCCAAGCGAGCTGAAGCCCGGTCCGCCGCCGGAGATCCGGGGTCCCTGGTGGCGCCGAACGGCTGATTTCCGCGCGGGTGTCGCAGCCGGACGACTCACGCGGCCTCCATCAGAGCGAGCCAGCCGGACGACGCGGCCGCCGCCCATTCAAGCGAGCCAGGACGGCGAGCGGGCGGTGAGGCCGCGGGCGAGCGGAGGCCAAGCGTGAGCCTGCTCCTCGGCATCGACGAGGGGACCTCGGCAGTCAAGGCGGTCCTGTACGACGCCGATCTGCGTCCGCTCGCCGAGGCTCGTCGCGAGAAGCGGCTGATTCATGCTCGTCCCGGGTGGGTCGAGCAGGACCCCGAGGAGGTGCTCGCGGCCGTCACGGAAGCCGTTGCGTCGGTGCTGGACGACGCGCCGGGAGAGATCACGGCCTGCGGGCTCGACCATCAGGGCGAGTCGGTGCTGGCGTGGGAGGCGGAGAGCGGGCGCGCGCTCACTCCGATCGTCACCTGGCAGGACAAGCGCTCGCAAGAGATCCTCGACCGGCTCGAAGCGCAAGGCGCCGACGAGGAGATCAGGCGCAGGAGCGGGATGCCGCTTGACCCGTACTTCTCAGCCGGCAAGCTCGCATGGCTGCTCGAACACGACCGAGGTGTCCAACGGGCCCTCGAGGCAGGAACGCTGCGCCTGGGCACGGTCGATTCCTTCATCTGCGACCGGCTCGGAGCCGGCTTCTTCACCGATCCGTCGACGGCGTCGCGGACCCAGCTTGGGGCGCCCGAGTGGGACGCCGAGCTGCTGCGGGCGTTCGGCGTGCCGGAAGGTGTGCTGCCGACGATCCTCGACACGGCCGGCGACCTCGGTGAGCTTCGCCACGAATCGTGGCGAAGCGCGCTACCGCTGCGCGCACGCTGCGTGGACCAGCAAGCAGCGCTGGCGGGCGCGGGCTGCGTCAAACCCGGGATGGTCAAGGCGACCTATGGGACGGGTGTGTTCGTGCTGGCGCATGCCGGCGACGAGCGGCCGGAACCGGAGGGTGGCCTGCTGCCGACGATCGCCTGGCGGATCGACGGCCGCGTCGAATGGGCGATCGACGGTGGCGTGTTCACGGCGGGGGCGCTGCTCGAATGGCTCAGCCGTGACCTCGGGCTCGCGGCCGACCCGGCCGAGCTCGTGGCGGGG
>CATPBV010000109.1 GCA_955652345.1 uncultured Solirubrobacteraceae bacterium
GAGGTTAGTTGGTGCAGGGCATAGACCGTGATGTCGTACATCGGGCCGCCTCCCGGCTTGCGGAAGTACCAGCTGGGGTTGATGGGCGCGCCGCCGGGCGCGTCGAGCCGCTCGGGCTCGTCCGCCTCGTGGTAGCTCTCGAAGGCGCCGCCGCAGATCGCCCAGGCGACGTCGCCGATCGCCCCTTCGCGAATCAGCTCCCGGGTGCGACGGATCTGCGGCCGGAGCACCTCCCCCGGCGAGGGGACGAGCCCGAGGCCACCCTCGCGCGCGAGCCCGATCAGCTCGTCCGCCTCTTCGACCGTCGTCGCCATCGTCTTGTTGACGTGCACGTGCCTGCCGGCCTCGAGGGCGAGGCGGCAATGTGCATAGTGGAGTCCGATCGGCGAGGCGATCGTCACCGCATCAACGATGTCGGCGGCGAGCAGCTCCTCGACGTTCGCGAAGACCCCACCGATCCCGTACCGCTCGGCTGCGGCCCGGGCGCGCTCCAACGCCGGGTCGCACAGGGCGGTGACGGAAACGCGATCGGCGACGTCCGGCTGCGTCAGGTGCGGGACGATCCCACGCAGCGCGAGCGCGCCGACGCCGACGACACCGATTCGAAGCGGCTCAGCCGCCATGCGCATCCACCCCCAGTTCGGCGGCTGTGGGTCGCGGGAACGACGACGACACCAGCACGGTCCGGCGCTCTGCCAAGGACGTCCGCGCGGCCTCGAGGACGTCGATCACGTGGCGCGCGTGCTCGATCCCCACCACCGGCGCGCGCCCAGTCTCGACGCAGTCGACGAGGTGCGCGATCCCGAGCACGTGGTCGGGTCCCCCGTCGCCGCGCTCGTACGGCACCTGCTCCTCGTGCAGCTCGCCGCCGGCTAGCAGGCGGATGGGCTGTGACACGTCGAGCAGGCTCAGCCCCAGCACCGCGTGCTCGCCCAAGAGCTCGAGCTCGGGCGCAAGCGTCTCGTTCGCAACGTTGTTCGCCTCGACCGACGCCAGGCAGCCGCCCTCGAGCTCGAGCGCGAGGTGCCAGGTGTCCTCGACCTCGACAGGCACGTGGAGACCGGCGAATGGCCCCTCCGCGACGGTGAAGCCGCTGCGGCTGCGCGCGGCGAGGGCGGTGACCCGGCGGACCGCACCGAGCAGCCCGGTCAGCGCGTGCAGCGGGTAGACCGCCATGTCGGCGAGTGGACCGCCGAGCGGCGCGAAAAACGGCGTCGGGTCGGACAGGTAGCCCTGCCACGGCGGGATCCCGCCAAGCGCCTGGCCGCGGGCTGTGTGAATCGGCCCGAGCTCGCCGGCCTGCACGAGCTCGAGCGCACGCCGAAGCTGCGGGAAAACAAGCACGGCGGGCGCCGCGACAACGACGAGGTTCTGCTGCTCCGCAGCCGCCGCGATCGTGTCGACGTCAGCGACCGTCGGCGCGAGTGGCTTCTCGCTGTACACGTGCTTGCCGGCGGCCAGCGCCGCGAGCGTCACCTCGACGTGCAGCGTGAACGGAGTCAGGTTGACGACGGCGTCGACGTCGTCGGCGCCGACCGCCTCGCGGTACGAGGTCGTCCAACGAGATGCCCCGAACCGCTCCGCAACGGCGCGGGCGCGCTGCTCGGTGCGGGCCGCGATGACCTTCAGCTCCACCCGGTCGTCGAGCCGCGGCAGCTGCGGCAGGTAGTCACGCTGCGCGACGTCTCCCGCTCCGACAACAGCGAGGCGGAGGGTCATCGCGCCTCCCCGACGGCCCTCCAGCTGACGAACGGAACCATACAGAACGAGACCATACAGAAGACCAAGGGCTAATGGTCGGTTATTGACTTGACTTTGACATCTGTTAGACGGAGGATCTCTCTGTGGCCAAGGCGGACCAGCGGACTCGCGGCACCTCGTCCGCGGCGCAGCAGCCGCTCTACGAGCAGGTCTACGACGAGCTCGCAGCGCGGATCGCCACCGACTGGCGGCCCGGCTCCCGGCTCCCGTCGGAGCGCGCTCTTTGCGAGGCGCTCGGTGTAAGCCGGCTGACGCTGCACCGCGCCCTCACGCTCCTCAGGAGCAACGGCCTCGTCGAGCGCCGCAACGGCCGCGGCTGGCGCACGCCCGACACCGCAGTCAGCGAGGCTCCGAATGAGCTCGTCGGATTCTCGGAGCTGGCCTTCGGGAGGGGGCTCACGCCCTCGTCGGTCGTGCTGCATGCCGAAGTGCGCGAATCGACGCTGGCCGAGGCAGAGCTCCTGCGGATCGCCCCCGGCGCGCAGCTCTTCGACCTCGAGCGGCTGCGCCTGCTTGACGGCGTTGCCGTCGCGGTCGACCGGGCGCAGATGCCGCTGGTGCGCGCGCCATTCCTGCCTGACGTCGACTTCGGGACCGCGTCTCTGCACCACACGCTTGGGGACCACGGCGTCTGGCCGACGACTGGGCAGTACACCGTCGAAGTCTGGGACGCCGACGCCCGCCTAGCGGAGCTGCTCGAGGTGCCAGTCGGGAAGGGCCTGTTAGTCGCCAGCGGGACCACCTTTGACCAGGACAAAGTCCCGATCGAGATCGGGTGGATCGCCTACCGACCCGACCGGTACCGGCTCCAGACGCGGCTCGTCCGGCGAGGGCGTCCGCTGCACCGCGCGGGGTCGTCGTGACGAGCGCCGCGCCTCGGGAGCGCACGGCACGGCGTCGCGCGCTGCGGTCGTTCGATGATCTTGACGCGCCGGTGCGCCGCGCCGGCCTGCCCGACAGTCCGATTCCGCTGGCTCCAGCGCTCCAGGACGCGTTGATCCCGTCTGCGGAGTTGATCGCGCAAGTAGCCGACGGGCTCGCCCGCGATGGCGAGCAATACCGACAGGAGAGGTGAATAGATGGCATTCGACGAAGAGCCGGCCGAGGATTGTGCCGGCACGCTGTCGCGACGGGAGATGATCCAGCGCTCGATCGGGGCCGGCACGGCGCTGGCCGTCCCTGGGCTGATCGCCGCGTGCGGAGGTTCCTCGAGTCCCTCGGCGTCAACTTCCGCCGGCACTCCGGCGGCGGGCAAGCCACGCCGTGGCGGTCATCTGACGGTGGCAGTCAACGACGGCGGTGCAACAGACGTGCTGTCGCCGTGGAACACGCCGTTCTACTCCTCAGGCGC
>CATPBV010000110.1 GCA_955652345.1 uncultured Solirubrobacteraceae bacterium
CCGGCGGGGTTGCCCGCTTGGGGATCGGGTCCGGCGGGGTCGCTGGCTTGGGGATCGGGTCCGGCCGGCTCGCCCGGCTGCGGCTCGGGTCCGTCGGCACCTCCGGGGTCGCCGTGCCCCGCTTCCGGGTCCGTGCCCGGCCCGAGCGCCGGGAACATGGGTGCAGGAGTGCGACCTGGCCCCTCCGAGGCCGCGTCGCGGTCCTGCCGCATCTGGCCAATCGTTGCCGTGGCCCAATCGTGGCCTCGATCGGCGAGTCCGTCGGCGACGTTCATCGGTCGCGTGACCGCGCGAGCGTCTCCGCGCACCGTCTGGACGGCGTTGCTGGCGACCTCTGCGAGCGGCAGCAGTCGCAGCAGCGCCCACGGCGCAAATGCCCCCATCACCAGGATCACGAGCCCTGCGAGCCACCCGGCGACGCTCGTCACGGCACTGCCGCTGAAGGCCGCGCCACCAAGCGACAGGACCGCCACGATCGCGAACTTCGCGAATATCAGCGCGATCAGCAGCTCGACCGCGCGGATCGCCCAGACGCGCCGCGACGGCCACACCAGCGCGGCGAACACGAGCGGAAGCATCAGCACGATCACGTATACGGCCGCGTCGCGCATGAGCAGCTCGATCCACAGGACGACCGCGCCCGCGGCCGTGAGAAGCCCGATGAGGAACGCAATGAACGGCGCGCCGGCGATTGCCGCGAGCCCGCCGACGGCGAAGCCCGCCTTCGCAAGGAAATGCGTACCCGAGTCTCCCGAGGCAGCGGACACCGCCGCCGACATCTGGTCCGACACCGCCAGGAGCAGCATCGTGAGCGGCGCGGCGATCCCGACGGCGAGCATCGCCAGCGGCAGGTATCCAAATGCCGCGCGAACGAGCAGAGCGAGGTCGGAGCGGAGCAGCGCCTGCACCGCGGCAGCGAACAGGAACGGCAGCGTGAGCATCGCCGCAATTCCCGCCATGCCCCAGTAGGTCGACGAGAACCACGTCGTTCGCAGCTGCGGAGACGTTGTCTCGCCCATGAGCTTGGCGGTCTCGTGCAGGGCGAAGCTCGCGCCACCCAGCACCCAGGCTCCGATCGCGGCGATACCGACGGCTTTCGCGGCCGGACTCGCGCCTCCGCCGATCAGCGTGTCGATCGCGCCGCCAACGTGCCCGGACAGCAGCTTCTTGCCCGCCTTGAAGATGCGCCCCGGGTGTGTGGCGGCGTCGCAGGTCTTGCCGAGTACCCCGCTTATCGCTCCAGCTACCCCACACGCGGCATGCAGCGGATTGATGGCGGCGGCGGGCGCGGCGGTGGTTCCGAGGGCCAACGTCGCGACAACCAGGATCACCGCGATGGTCCGCCCGGTTCGCCGACGCCAGCTCATCGGGCCGTCGTCCCGAGGTGCTGGAAGAAGTTGACGAGCCCGGGGGCGGCCCCGACGATCAGCGCAGCGGCGCCCGAGACGAGCGCCGCCATCCGCCCGCGGGCCGCGTAGTGGTGGTTATTGGTGTGCGCGGCCACCGCCCAGAGCGCGGAACCGACGAACGCGCCGAGCAGGGCGATCGAGAGCGCCCACGCCTCAGCGCCGTTCACCAGCTGCTGGAGCACATTGCTGCCCGGGAGACCCGTCAGGTTCGGATGGGCGCTGACCGCTAAAGGCAATAGAAGCACGATTGACACCTCCTGAGACTGATTGACATGCCCTGACACTAGCGAGATCAATTAGATTCTGCTAGATTGATTCGCATCAAATTAGTCTCAATTAGTAATCGGAGGCATGAAATGGCCGGGACGGCAGCGACACGTCGGTGTTGGGACGAAGCCGGACAGCCGGCTGTACAGGTGTCCTTGCCGGCGCGGGCGGCCGAGCAGAGCGGCGCGCAGGTGTCTGTGCCGGCCGGCTCGCCAGCGCGAGCGCCTGACCAGGGCGGAGTCGGTGATCTCGGCGAGCTCTACACCGCGTTGGCGCGACCGCTCGAGCGGATCGTTCGGCTCGATGTCCACGCGCCCGAGCTGGTGATCGAGGAGGCCTGTCAGTTCGCCTGGAGCCGCCTCGCTTACCACCGCGATCGGGTGCGGCGCGAGGCCGCGTTGTCGTGGCTGGCCAAGACCGCCGTTCACGAGGCGCTCAAGCTGATCCGCCGTGGGGCGCGCGAGCTTCCGCTCGACGCGAGCCTCGAGGCTGGTGATGACGCGGCGCCCCGGCTGAGCGAAGCCGCGCCGGATGAGGTCGTCGCGCAGCGGCAGCGTCTCGCAGCGGTTCGAGCCCTGCCGGTTCGCCAGCAGCGCCTGGTCTGGCTACACGCGGCGGGGTTCAGCTACGCGGAAATGGCCTCCCACGAGGGATACACGCTGCGGACGGTTGAGCGGCAGCTGCTGCGGGCCAGGACCGCACTTCGGTCGGCCGAACAGTAGGAAGTTTGGCGTTTTGCTGGCGCATAGGCCTAGTGGAACGCCAATCCTGAAGCGCGGAGGCGCCTATCGCGCCCGCCCGCGCTTGCGGCGGCGGCGCTCGGCGGGACTCAGCTTGCGCGGCTTCACGCGCTGCTTCGATCCGGGCCGGCTGCCAGCCCCGGCCGCGACTGCCGCGGCGCGGCTGCGAACGGGCGCACGGCGACGGGCGTCGTACCAGATGAAGAACGAGATCCCGCCAAGCACGATCACCGCCCCGGCGCCAATCGCGATCACACCGCCGCTGCTGAGGCTGCCGGAGCCCGTGGTGTTGGTAGTGGTCACCGGGTTCAGCACCGATGGCTGAGTCGGCGTCGTCGACGCGGTCGGCTGGACAAAGGGAACGAACGGATTGGTCGTCGTCTGCGCAACCGCGGCCGGCGGCGTGAGGTACAGGAACGCCACTGCGAGAGCGAGCGGCGGAAGCAGCCGTCGCCGCATCTCGCCTAGCGCTCCGAAGCCAGTGGCTGCTCCATCGCCGGCGTCTCGGGCGCGTCGACGTAGGGTTGCTCGTCCTCGACGTGCTCCTCGTGGTAGACGCTCTCCGCGTTGACCGCCCACAGGTCGTGGTGGGTTCCGAGCAGGATGTTGTCGACGGCGCGCATCGCGGTCAGCATCGAGTGGTCGGAATTGTTGTAGCGATGCAGCCCGTTTCGCCCGACCTGCTGGAGGTTCTCGACGCCGTCCAGCCAGTCACGGATCGTGGCGACGCGCTCCCCGTACTCGGCGTCGTACATCGGATAGGCCTTGTGGACGCGAACCGCGAAGCCGAACTTGACCTTCTCGGCGCGGGCCAGTCCGAGCTGCTGGATCTCGCGGGTTGCGAGCGCCACGAGATCGTCATCGGGCATCGTCCACAGGTCGTCGCCCTCGAAGCAGAAGTACTCCATCCCGATCGACGCGTCGGTTTCGTTTGGCACCATCCACGGGCTCCACGAGCGGAAGTTCTGGATGCGCCCGACCCGCACCGACGGATCGTGGATGTAGATCCAGTTGTCGGGAAACAGGTCCTCGCCCTCGATCACCAGCGCGACGGTCAGGAAGTCGCGGTAGCGCAGTCCCCGAGCGGCGTCGCGCACCTCGCCCGGCGCTTCGGGCTCGGCGATCCCGACCGTGGTTCTCAACGGAAGCGATGAGATCACGTGCGATGGAGTTATCGTCTCGCCGCCGGCGACGACCTCGACGACCCGCGAGCCGTCCATGCGCAGCCGGGTGACGGGAGCATTCAGCCGCACCTCGCCGCCGTGCGCGTGGATGTCCTCGGTCATCTGCTCCCACATCTGGCCCGGCCCGTATCTCGGGTAGTTGAACTCCGAGATCAGCGACTTGATCTTGTTGCCCCGGTTACCGAAGAAAGCCGACTTGGCCGCCGCGAAGAACGACAGGCCCTTGATCCGCTGCGCAGCCCACTCAGCGCGGATCTCGTCCGCCGGGACGCCCCAGACCTTCTCCGAGTAGGACTTGAAGAAGTGCCCGTAGAGCCGCTTGCCAAACCGGTTCGAAACCCACACCTCGAAGCTGTCCTCACGGCCCTTGGGCTTGGCCGCGGCCCACAGATAGGAGAACAGACAGCGCGTCAGCTCGACTGGTCCGAGCTTGCGGATCACGTCCATTCCCTGGAGCGGGTATTCGAGGAACCGCCCTCGCCAGTAGATCCGCGACCGCCTGGGCCGGCGCAGGAACTCCTCCTTCATGATCTCGTGCCAGAGGTCATCGACCTCCTTGGCCTTCGTAAAGAAGCGGTGGCCGCCCAGGTCGAACCGGTAGCCGTCGCGGACCTCGGTTCGTGCGATGCCGCCGACCTGGTCGGTCGATTCGAGCACGATCACCGACTTACCGGCCTTCGCCAGCAGGTAGCCCGCGGTGAGACCCGCTGGGCCTCCGCCGAGCGCGAGCACCGGACGCTCGCTGGTGATCTCCGAGCCGCGTGCCCGGGCGGCCCCGTCGATCCGGTCAGGTTCGCTCATGTTCGGTGTCAGGAGGTCTTGAGGTAAAGGACCGCGCTGTTGCCGACGCAGCAGGCGGGCCGGTAGGTGTGCGGAGCGAAGGCCACTGGCTTCAGGCTTGGATCATTCGAGAGAAGCTCCCCCCACTGAGCCGAGCGCCGCCGTACCAGCTGGGTCCACGAGGCCTGCCAGTTCTTTGCGCCTTCGGTCAGCGACCGCACATACAGGATCTGCTCCCCTGGCCTGACCATAGCAAGCACCCGTGCCAGGGTTGCCGCTGGGCTTGCAGCGCGGAGCCGTTTGAGCGCGAACACCCAGTTCATGTACGTGGGATCGGAGACGGGTCCCAGAGTGTTCGCGTAGTGCAAGCCGGGCGGGAGGTAGTACCAGCCGAGCGACACTTCCTCGGGCTGAGCAAAGATCACCCAGTCTCCGGCGTGAAGACGGGGAGTCATCTCGCCGCTGATGTCGCGCATGTCGCTCTTGTACTGCGGCGTGTAGGACGAGATGTGAACGACGAACAAGACCGACAGGGCGAGCGCCACGATCCCCACCGCGCGCGCGCGGGATAGACCCCACGCCGCGAGCAGCAGGATAGGTCCGAGCACCGGCGCGAAGTACCTCGAGACGAAAGCGGGGGTGATCTGCGAGGCGAGCCAGGCGAGCAGCAGGGTCGCCACGGGCAGCACGATCAACGTCCACATCACGGTGGCGTCCCGGGTGCGCCGGTAGGCCGTGGTGAAGAGGCTGCCAAGGCCCACCACCGTCGCCAGGAGCAGCCCAATCGTGATGCGGTCGCCGCCGATCAGGTCTCGAGAGAACAGCACGGGCGCCCCGAAGCGAGGCGGCGGCGCCCAGGGTGCCCCGGTGTGGGTGGCCTGATAGATGAAGTTCGGGACCCACGGCAGGAACAGGATGCCCGCGCCCGCGTATGCCATCGCCGCGTCGCGCAGCAGCCCTCGCCTGTCACTGGAGGCGAGGTAGACGGGGATCAGAGCGAGCACCGAGCCGGCGCCGAAGAACATCCCCCAGGCGTGGGTGTACAGCATCAACGCCTCGCACACCGCGAACAGGATCAGGTACTTGCGCCGGCGGTAGATGAAGCCGTGGATGAAGCCCGTCGCCACCAGCAGCCCGAGCAGGCCCATGAGCTCGTACATCCGCGTCTCCTGGGCGTACTGCGTCAGGAACGTGCTGAACGCGAACAGCACGGCCGCCATGAGCCCGGCGCGCCGTCCGAACAGGCTCCAGCCGGCCCACATCCCGACCGGGATCGTGAGTAGGCCGATCACCAGCGTGAGAGCGTGGGTGGCGCTTTCGCTGGACCCGAACACGCTCATCCACACGTGCAGGAGCACATAGAACAGCGGCGGCGAGCCGTCATGGCGCAAGATCCCCGGGATCGCGCTCAGCGAGTGCGAGGCGATACCCGTGGTGATCGCCTCATCCATCCAGAACTCGCCGCCTATGTACCGAGTGCGAATAAAGACGGACGCCGCGAGCACCACGATCAGGACGCCGCCCGCAATCGCCCAGTTCGGGACGAGCTCGAACCGTTCGCGCAGCGAAACGCGAAGCCTCGCAGCCGGTCGGGGCGGTGCGGCTACGGCAGCCACGTCACAGCGTGACCTTTCCCGCGCACTGCGCGTAGACCCTGAACAAGCGGACATGGGCGACCAGCTGATACTGCGTGCCAGCCCACGCGTGAACGATCGGCAGCAACGACGCATGCCGCTGCGCACGGGTTTGGAAGATCACGTTCGGGGGCGGCCCGGGATTGGAGGGGTGCGCGGGAGGTGCCTCGATCCGGACGGTGTGGACGCCGAGGTTCCAAGCGAGCATCGGCACCTGGAAGCCCTCGGTCATCACGGTCCCGCAGCTGAGCACCTTTTGCGCGCCGCCCACCTTCGCGACCGCTCTGGTCATGTCCTGCCGCAGATGCGCCTGGTAGACCAGCGCGCGGTGCGTGCGCTGGAGGTCCACCAGGCTTCCGGTAACCGGGTTCGGAACCACCGCGAACACGACCGCCGCGAGCGCAGTGGCCGACCAGGCGGCGGCCGCTCGACTTGCCAGCCGGCGGCGGGCGAGTCCCGCCAGGGCGTACGCGGCCCACCCAAAGGTGATTGCGCCCGAGATCTCGATCAGTGCCGCGCCGAGTACCAGGTAGCGGTCGTTTCCGGAGAACCCGACCTGTGTGAGGATCGAGATCAGCACCCACCAGCCGAACCCGACGGCGCCTGCGACGACGATTGCCGCCATGGCTCGCTTGCGGTCATCCGCCGGACGCAGCGCCGTGCGCCAGCCATCCCGCAGAAGGAGGCCGCCGGCGACGAGCACGCCGATCACGGCAGCCGCCTTGATCCGGCTCAGCGCCGCGGGCCAGGCGTGGTGCACCAGCTCCGCGCAGAACGGGCACCTGGCGTGCGCCGCGCTGTTCGCGCGCGGGTGCTGGGCTCGATTGACGCCGCGGAGGAAATGGCCGGAGCCCCAATACTCCGGCAGGAACCAGAGCACCGGGATCAGGGCGAACAGGCCGAGCACGAGCTTCCGTGCTCCGGGGTCCTTCCACGCGAGCCACAACCCGTACGGTCCCCAGAACAGCCAGATCTCCGGCCTGTCCAGCGCCGCAAGGAAACCCACCGCGAACGCCTGCCGCCAGTTGCCGTCGAGGTGGCGGTCGACCGCGATCAATACGACCGCCGTCAACAGGCCCTCCGAGTAGCCGAGCGCGTTTTCGGTGATGAACCCGCCCGAGAAGACGAGGCTGATTGCGGCGATGGCGCCTGCGAGGACCGCCGGCCCGAGCCGGCCCCGGGCATCCGAGCCGTCGAGGCGGGGCGCCAGCAGCGACGTCAGCCGCAGCGCGACCTTGAAAACCATGACCCCGGCCACCAGCGCACCTGCGCGTGCGACCACGAGCCAGAGGTCCGGCTGCGCCTTGCCGAACTGCGCGAACACCGTGGTGAAGATCACCGGCAGCGGCTTCCAGGTGGGGCCCCCGGTGGTGTGCAGGTTGAGGTGGATGATCTCGCGACCCCACACAAGCCAGGCCCAGGGGTCATAGCTCGGCGTCGAGGGGATGAGCAGCGACAGTGCGGCGATGACGAGCGCGCCGCCCACAAGGATCAGATAGAAGCGGCCGGGGCCAAACCGTCGGTCGGCTCTAGATGCCTGCGTCGGTGCCGGTCCGGGGGCGGTGCGCGCGCTCAGCTCTGCTGTCGGGAGGGACACGTGGTGGCTGTGTTGTCGTCGCGCTCGCCGGTCAGCGGGGCAACGGCTGGAAGGCTCAGAACAAGCCGGCGCGCCGAGGGCGCGGGCGCCGGCGCCGGATTCTAGCCACACCCCTCCCGGCCGACGGGCACCGGAGCTACTCCTTGACTCCGACTGCCAGGCAGTTCTCGATCTCCTTCAGCTCCTGGTCAGAGCCCTGATGGACCCAGAGCAGGGCGCTGCCGATCGCCTCCGCACCCTGCGCTTGACCGGAGATCTGAGCGTCCTGGGCAGAGCTGGGGGTTGGGGTGAAAACGACCGTTGGGCCCGTCGGCAGCGAGCCGATCTGCAGGACCTCGCGGTTGACGACCGTAACGGGCAGGTGGGCACGCTGCAGGCAGGCCAGGTGATTGGGGTTCATGGTGGCCTGGCTATCGATCTGGCCACGGCCGGCGGTCGGCTGAACCTTGACGGCACCGCAGCCGGCCAGCGCGATGGTCGCCAACGTCGCCGCCGCGAGCCTCCCAGAGGACATCCGCGAGAGGGTAGAGGATGATCCTCGGGATGAACGCGATCGCAGCGCTCTCCGGGTCCTTGGCGAAGGCGGTGGTCGCTGCCCCGGCGCTATCGGGTCCGCTGGCGAAGGTGAGCGTGATCGCGCTCGCCTTGCTCGCTGCAATCGTCCTCCTCACCACCGAGAGGCGGGCTCGCGCCCTCGCCACGCTGGCAGCGCTGTGCCTGTCGCCCGTGGTCCTGCTCGCCGATATCTGGCACTCCTCGCAGCTGACGCTGGTCCACCGTCACCCTCTGCTCGCTGCGGCCGGCGGAGTCGTCGCGCTATTGGCGGTGGCCGTGGCGGCCGCCGTGATCTGGCGACGTCCGTGGCTGATCGGGCCGCTCGTGATCTTCGCGCTTCCGTTCAGGATCCCGATCGAGGCTGGCGACCGGACCTCGAACCTGCTGGTGCCGCTGTACTTCGTTGTCGCGGCCGGCTCGCTCGCGTTCGTTGCCCGAGGGTTCCGGAATGGCGACGCGCTGGCCGTGCGCGCGGATGTGGGACGCGGTGGCCCGGCGGTGTGGGTCGCGCGCCTCCTGGCGCTGTACGTGGTGCTCTACGCGGTGCAGGCGACCTACTCGATCGACTTCCAGACGGCGCTCCAGCAGGTGGTCTTCTTCTACGTGCCGTTCGCGCTGGCCTACAGCCTGTTGCGCGAGGTCGAATGGAGCCGCCAGCTCCTTCGCCGATGCCTGATCCTGGTCGCGGGACTGGCCGTCGCGTTTGCCGCCATCGCCTTCGTCGAGTACGCGACCAAGACGATCATCCTCAACCCGAAGCTGGTAGTGCAGAACGACCTCCACGCTTACTTCACCGTCAACTCGGTGTTCTTCAACCCCGACATCTTCGGAAGATTCCTGGCGCTGGTGATGATCTTGCTGGCAGCGGCGCTGATCTATGACCGGCGGCCGCGCGTCGCGCTCGCCGTCACCGGGGTGCTCGCGGTCCTGTGGGCCGGGCTGGTGCTGACGCTGTCGCGATCTAGCCTGGGTGCGCTGCTCGTCGGCCTTGGCGCGCTCGCCGCGTTGCGCTGGAAGGTCCGCCGCGCGGTGGGTGTGGCGGTGGCCGTCGTCGTGCTCGGTGGTGCGGCTGTAGCGATCTCACCCAAGACCTTCGGCCTGAACCAAGGCCTGAACGGCGCGTCGAGTGGCCGCGCCGGCCTGATCACCGGCGGCGCGAAGATGTTCGGGCAGCGCCCCGTGTGGGGTTACGGCTCCGGCTCGTTCGCCAAGGAGTACACCAAGCAGCACCCGCTGACGTCCCAAAACCTCGCCGACTCACACACGATTTCGATCACGGTCGCGGCCGAGCAGGGCGTGATCGGCGAGCTGGTCTACGTGGCGTTGGTCCTCGCGGCCCTGGTGATGCTGTTCCGGCGGGCGCGCGCGGATCCCGCACGTGTCGCGATCGCCGCCGCGTTCCTCGCACTCGTGTTCCACACGATGCTGTACGCCGACTTCCTCGAGGACCCGGTCACCTGGACGTTGCTGGGCATCGGCACGGCCCTGGCGGCGGCTCGACCACCATCCACCGAGCCGGAAGCGGCGGCGCCTGAGGTGGTCGCCGCCGCCGCCTAAACCGGGGGCGTGGCGAAAAAACGAACCAGGAGGACGCTCTTTCGCCAAGCCCCCGCTAGGTCGGCGTGACGTACGCGCCGCTGATGCCGCCGTCAACGAGGAATGTCGAGGCGGTGACGTAGCTCGAGTCGGCGCTCGCGAGAAACAGGACGGCGCTCGCGATCTCCTCGGCGCGCGCGAACCGGCCCATCGGCACGTGCACGAGCCGCCTCGCGGCCTGCTCGGGGTCCTTCGCGTACAGCTCACGCAGCAGCGGGGTATCGACGGGACCCGGACACAGCGCGTTGACCCGAATGCCCCGCCGGGCGAACTCGACTCCGAGCTCGCGCGACAGCGCCAGCACCCCACCCTTCGACGCCGTGTAGGAGATCTGCGAGGTGGCGGCGCCCAGCACCGCGACGAACGACGCGGTGTTGATCACCGACCCGCCACCGGCCCGCAACAGGTGCGGGATTCCGTGCTTGCAGCACAGGAACACGCTGCGGAGGTTGGTCGCCTGGACCCGCTCCCAGGCCTCGAGCGACGTGTCGAGCACCGACGCGTCGTCGTTCGGCGAGATCCCGGCGTTGTTGAACAGCACGTCGATCCGCCCGAGCTCGGCCTGCGCCCGCTCGTACAACGCGGTGACGCTGGCCTCGTCGGTCAGGTCGGCCTGAAGCGACAGCTCGCCAACCTCGTGCTCACGCACATCGACGCCGACCACACGCGCCCCCTCCCGCTCAAACAGCGAGGCAGTCGCCGACCCGATCCCACCGGCGGCGCCCGTGATCACGCACACCTTGTCCGCGAGCCTGCCGCTCATCCGTTCGCGTAGTAGATCGACTTGACCTCGGTGTATGCGTCGAGCGCGTGGGGCCCCAGCTCGCGGCCGTAGCCGGACTGCTTGAAGCCGCCGAACGGCGTGGCGACGCGCACGGAGGTGTTCGAGTTGATCGACAGCACGCCGGTGTCGAGCGCGCGCGCCACCCTCAGGGCGCGCGCGCCGTCGCGGGTCCAGATCGAGCCGGACAGGCCGTAGACGGTGTCGTTGGCGAGCCGCACGGCCTCGTCCTCGTCGCTGAACGGGATGACCGTCGCCACGGGTCCGAAGATCTCCTCGCGAGCGGCGCGTGCGCCCGGGTCGACCGGGCACAGCACGGTCGGCGGGAACCAATACCCCGGGCCGTCGGGCGCGCTCCCCCGAATCGCGACCGGCGCGTCGCCGTTCACGAACGACGAGACGGTCTCGCGCTGACCGGCAGAGATCAGCGGACCCATCTGCGTTGAAGCATCGAGCGGGTCGCCTACCTTGATCGCCTTCACGGCGCCCTCGAGCAGGGACATGAACTCGTCGAGCACCGGCGCCTGCACGAGGATCCGGGAGCGCGCGCAGCAGTCCTGGCCGGCGTTCCCGAACACCGCGCCCGGAGCTGCCGCCGCGGCTGCCTCGAGGTCGGCATCTGCGAACACGATGTTCGGCGACTTCCCACCCAGCTCGAGCGTGACCCGCTTGATCGTGGCCGCCGCACCCGCGGCGATCGAGCGCCCCACCTCGGTCGATCCGGTGAACGCGATCTTGGCGACGTCGGGATGCTCGACGAGCCGCTGCCCGCAGACGCTGCCCGGTCCGGCGACCACGTTCAGCACGCCATCCGGGAGCCCCGCCTCGCCGGCGATCTCAGCGAAGCGCAGAGCGCTCAGCGGGGTCAGCTCGGCCGGCTTGAGCACGACCGTGTTCCCGGCCGCGAGCGCCGGGCCCATCTTCCAGGAGGCGATCGTCAGCGGGAAGTTCCAGGGGACGATCAGGCCGACGACGCCGAGCGGCTCGCGGACCGTGAACGCGTGGCCACCGTCGACCGGGATGGTGTCGCCGAGGAGGCGCTCGGGCGCGCCCGCGTAGTAGCGGAACACCTGACTGACCATCTCCATCTCGCCGCGGGCGTCGCCGATCGGCTTGCCGGCGTTGCGGGCCTCGATCAGAGCGAGCTCTTCGCGGTGAGAAGCGACGGCGTCGGCGAGAGCGTGCAGGTGCTCGGCACGCTTGCCCGGCGCGATCGCGCGCCAGCCTCCGAACGCGTCCTTGGCGCGTGCAACGGCTTCATCGACATCCCCGGCGCCTGCCCGCTCGACCTTGGCCATCACCTGCTCGGTGGCAGGCTCGATGACCTCGATCATCCGCGTTCGAACATGCGGCGGCGCTCGTAGTCGGTCACAACCTGATCGAACAGCCGCTGCTCGGTGCGCCCGTAGTTCAGATAATGTCGCCAGACGGCCTCGCCGAACGTCGCGCGGGCGAAGTCGCTGCCCTCCCACAGATCCACTGCCTCGTGGAGCGTCGATGGGAAGGCCTCGGCCGCGCCCGCCAAGTACGCGTTGCCTTTGACCTCGGGCCCTGGGTCGGTGCCGTTCTCGA
>CATPBV010000111.1 GCA_955652345.1 uncultured Solirubrobacteraceae bacterium
ACACGACCTATCCCCCCGAGGAGATCCGCTACCTCTGCACCGACGCGGCGGCGCGGGTGGCGATCGTCGAGCAGGCGTTCCTGGCGTCGATCCTGGAGGTGCAGCGAGCGCTTCCGCAGCTCGAGCACGTGATCGTGGTCGACGGCGATGCTCCGGCGGGGACCATGTCGCTCGCCGAGATCGAGGGCTCAGATCCTGAATTCGACGTGTCAGCCGCTTCATCGGCGGTGGGTGCAGACGACGTCCTGACGCTGATCTACACCTCCGGCACGACCGGGCCGCCGAAGGGCGTGCAGCTCTCACATCACAACGTCATGTACGCGGCGCAGGCGTTCGAGGAGCTGGTCGAGATGGAGCCTGGCAGTCGGGTGATCTCCTGGCTGCCGGCAGCGCACATCGCCGAGCGCATGGCCCATCACTACATCCCGACGATCTATGCCGGCACGGTGACCTGCTGCCCGAATCCGCGCGAGGTCCTGTCGTATCTCCCGCAGGTGCGGCCGACGTGGTTCTTCGCGGTTCCGCGGATCTGGGAGAAGCTGAAGGCCGGTCTCGACACGATGCTTGCGGCCCAGCCCGACGAGCAGCGGGTGCCGGCTCAGAAAGGCCTCGAGGCGGCGATCGAGCGGGTCCGCCTGATTCAGCGACGCGAGCCGGTCCCGCCGGAGCTCGAGGCCGCTGTCACACAGGCAGACGAGCAGATGTTCTCCAAATTGCGCGAGATGCTCGGACTCGATAAGGCGAAGATCGTCAACGTCGGCGCCGCTCCGACGCCGGTCGACGTCCTCGAATTCTTCCACGCGATCGGGATCCCGCTGGCGGAGCTGTGGGGGATGTCGGAGACGTGCGGGTTCGGCGCCTGCAACAGGCCCGGTGAGGTGAAGATCGGCACCGTCGGCCCAGCCGCCCCCGGCGTGGAGCTCAAGCTCGCGCCCGACGGGGAGCTGCTGTGCCGAGGTGAATTCGTGATGCTCGGCTACCGCAACCAGCCCGGCAAGACCTCAGAGGCGATCGATTCGGAAGGCTGGCTGCACACGGGAGACATTGGCGAGATCGACGACGAGGGCTACCTCAGGATCGTCGACCGCAAGAAGGAGATCATCATCAACTCGGCCGGCAAGAACATGTCGCCCGCGAACATCGAGGCGGCGATCAAGTCCGGAAGCCCGCTGATCGGACAGGCATGCTGCATCGGTGACCGTCGGCCGTACAACACCGCGCTGATCGTGCTCGACGCTGACTTCGCGCCGCAGTGGGCGGGACAGTATGGGCTCGCCGAGCGGACGCTGAAGGAGCTTGCCGCCGAGCCGGAGGCCGTGGCTGCGGTGCAGGCCGGAATCGACGAGGCAAACTCGCACCTCGCTCGGGCCGAGCAGATCAAGAAGTTCACGATCGTCCCGGGCGACTGGGCGCCAGGCGGGGATGAGCTGACCCCGACGATGAAGCTCAAGCGTGCCCCGATCTCCGCCAAGTACAGCGCGGAGATCGAGGCGATGTACGCCGGCTAGCCGCTGCCCGCAGCGGCGGAGGGCGAACCGCCGCTCGAGTCGCTCGAACTGCCGGCGCCGACCGAGTCTGCGCTCGTGCTCCCGCCGCAGGTCGGATCGGTCGTCGGGTCACAGCCCTGGTTGCCGCCGGTGGTCCCGCCGCCGGTGGTCGCACCGCAGGCCGGGTCGGTGGTGGGGTCGCACCCCGAGTTGCCGCCGGTCGTCCCGCCGCCGGTCGTCCCGCCACAGCTCGGGTCGGTCGAGGGGTCACAGCCAGTGTTCCCGCCGGTGGTTCCGCCGCACGTCGGGTCGGTCGACGGGTCACACCCCGGGTTCGTGCTCGTCGTCCCGCCGCAGCTCGGATCGGTCGGGTCGCAGCTGGGAGTGGTTCCTGGATCGGACGGCGTCTGATCGACGCTAGCTTGGGTCGCCATCGGCACAGGCGCCGGGCCCGCCGGCGGAGCCTTGCGCTTGTGCGGTTTCAACGGGTGCGTCCGCGACGACACTGTGAAGCTGGGGCCCGCGGGCGCTGCCGCGCGCGCGGGCCCTGCTCCCCTTCCGGCGCCCCCACCGGCTGTCCGCGGCTCGGGACGCACCGTCGCGCGAATGGGCGCGCTGTGCACGGGATGAAAGGCGCGCGCCAGCACTGGCCTGAGCTGATGCCCGCTGGCCTGGTGGACGATCGCGGCGAGCGGGACGGCGGTGGAGATCGCGGCTACGACGACAACGGCAAGCTTCGGCGCAAGCGGAGCCGCGGCGGGCGACGTCGGCGCAACGCGCGCGGCTCCGGCACCCACCCGCCGGGCCAGCCATGCCACCGGGGCTGGGAGCACGGCACCCACCGCGGCCCGAACGGACACCCGGGCGCGATGCACCAATTGTCGGACGGCGCCTTCGCTGACGCCTAGTTCCACGGCTATGGCCGCTGGGCTGAACCCATCAACCGCCGAGCGCAGCAGCGCCCGCCGCTGGCGATCGGGAAGCGAGGCGACGGCGCCGAGCGTCTCACGTACGGCGGCTCGATGCTCCACCTCATCGTTGCCTGAACGATCCTCCCAACCGTCGGGCAGCGCGTCGTAGTCCCACCCCGATTTCCCGAGCTCGTTGAGCGCGACGTTTCTCGCGATCGCGTATAGCCACGGCCGGAGCTCGCGCACCTCGGCGCCGCTCCGCAGCCACTGCATCGCCCGGATGAACGTCTGCTGCACCGCGTCTTCGGCACGCGGCCGCGACAGGTACTTCGAGCAGTGGCGTAGGAGGCTCGGACGGCACCGGGCCACGATCTCCGCGAACGCCACATCGCAGCCCGCTCGCGCCCGCTCGACCAGGAACGCGTCCGGCTTGCCCACTAGCACGGAGGGGGAGGTATCGGGGGTCATCCAGTGACTATCGGCTCGGATCGTAAGTCACGTTGCGCGAGCCCTATACCTCCTGGACCAAAGTTCATAAACATTTCACCCTCCTCCGCCGCCCACCGTGCCGATGGCGCCGGCCGACCAGGTCCAGCGGCCGTGCTTGCCGAAGGTCACGGTGCCGCTCGCTCGATCGCGCGCGCGGTTGAACTTGCCCGACACACACGGAACACCCGCCGCGACGGCGCCCTGTACGCGGCGGGAGATGAACGAAAGTCCAGGCATCACAGCTCCTTCTCGGTTGCGTCTCTACCTGAGACAGACAAGCGGCCTGAAAATCACGCTGGCCCGCTTGCTTTTGCGCCGAATGCCCTAACCCGCAGCTCTGAACACGATCACGGTGCTGAAGCTCGACCCGTCCACCTGATACGCGTAACACCCAGGACCACGTACTCGTGTGAACGACAGCCACGCCCTGCCTTGTCCCGGCACCGATGGGGTATTGCTGCCCGGCGCCAGGAGCTGGAGCTCGTCGTACGGACTGCGGCCCTCGCCGAAACCGACCGCGCCGGGCCCGCCCAGCTGGTGGCCACGAATCAGTATCGGGCCGAGGTAGCTGGTCGCCGCGACCCAGGTCACGCGTGCGGCCTTCCAGACGCTGCCGATGAACGGAGACAGCATCACGGAGGGCGAGCCGAGCGCCTTAACCGGTCCGCTCCCGGCCGACACCCGACAAGCGACTGGAAGGTGAAGCGGACGACGCAGCGAGGCTGGCACCGCGCCGCCGCACTGAGCTGAGCACAGCTCATACGTGCCGTAGCCGGTCGTGGCCCTCAGCCCGGCGGGCGCCGGCGGCGTCCCAGCGGGTGGGGGAGACGGAGCGGTCTGGACCGACCCGGTCGAGGTCGCCTGATTCGCGGGGGTGGGCTTGCGGTACCTGTGGCGGTGATGCGCGGGCGGCCGGCGTTGGGTGGTGGAGCTGGTGGGGGACGTCGTGGGCGCGGCAGTCCCCGAGCTGGCGGACGTGGGCGAGTGACTCGACGCGCCACAGCCTGCAAGCGCGAGCGTCGAGGACAGCACCGCCAATGCCCGCCCAAGGCCGGACCCTGCCTGTAGCCTGGATGCCCGGCAGTCCATCCGGCCTACCGTAGCGAAGGCCGGCTACTGCAGGGTGATCTGGACGCTGCGGCTCGTCGCCGTCAGCGGCCCCGACGGCGACAGGCGTGGATCGCCAGATGGATAGCTCCACATGATCCTGACCGTGCCGCTACCCGGAAACCTGATCGGCAGATCGAAGTAGCACCCGCTCGTGAGATTCACGGTCTGTACGGCCGTGAACGGACCGCCCGAGCTTGGCTGGAACTGGATCTCCGCCGACTGCGGCTGGCCAGTGTCCAGCGCCGCGAACGGGGCTGGGCGCACGCATCCCCAGACCTCCAGCGCCTGCCCGATCGATCCGGACGTGACCGGCATGTAGAGGGGTATCCGCCAGGCAGCGTACGTCGGCTTCGGGGTCATGTTGTAGTTGAGCAGACCGCTCGCGAACCCGCCCCAGTCCGTCGACTTGTTGGCGGGCACGGCGTCGGCGAGCAGGTACTGGTCGAAGCTGACGATGCGGGGATCGCGCCACGAGATGTACTCGGCCCAGTTCAGGTAGTAGGCGGCAGTCGCTTGCGTAGGCCACGGATAGCGCTTGCCTCCGGGCTCGATTTGGTTGTCGTGCTTGGGCGGCGTAGTGATATAGCCGAACTCGGTGTCGTAGATCGGGAGCTTGCGGTGCGAGCCGTAGGCGAGCTGGACCCGGTCGAGCGCGCGCTCGAGCAGCCGGATCTCACCGAGCGATGAATAACCGGGGTCGGGCTGCGCCTCCTTGTTGGGCGGGTACCAGCGCATGTACGGATGATCCGAGAACGCGGTGGCCTTGAACAGGCCGGGGTGGCGTGCAGCGAAGCCGCGAGCCGTCCCGGGGCACCCGCGCAGCCTCGCGGCGCTGCCGCGCAGGGGTCGGTAGCGGGAGTCCAGGCAATACAGGGCGCGCAGGAAAGGCAGGGGCTTCATCCCGTTGAACTGGCCGAAGCCCGCGGACCCTCGCGGCGCCACTTCACCGAAGATGATCGAGTCGTGACCGTGCCCCGTCCCCGCAAGCGCAGTCCACGCGGCGTCGACGAGGTTCCGGTACAGCAGTGGGCTGAACTCGACTCCGGGGTGGCCGGGCAGCGCCTGCGGCGCCAAGCTCGGCCCATAGTTCGGCTCGTTCCAGATCGACCAGAAGCTGACCCGCGGCAGAGGCGTCGTGGAGCCCCGGGGGACGTACGTGCCGCTGTAGCGCGTCGCGACCGCCCGCGCGAACAGCCCGTACAGACGTGCGTTCGGCTCCCAGTTGCGGTGTGGGCCGGTCTTGGTCCTCGGAGATCCGGGGCCAACCGCCCACAGGGGAGTGGTGCTCAAGGCGCCGTCGAGGTCGAGATTGACCTGGATCCCGTCGGCCTGGGCGGCGCGGATGACCGCATCGAACGGACGCCAGTTCGCCGCCGGATATGCGGCCGGGTTGGCGGCGTTGAAACGTCTGGGTGGCCTACGGGAGTTCGGAGCCGGAGCGATCTGGCTCCAGGTGGCGTCGAATCGGATCATGGTCACCCCGAGCAGGCGCAGATTCGAGAGCTCGCCCACGGGGTTGCTGAACAACGCCGGTTGATCCTCGAACATGCCGACCAGCGGATTCGAGGCGGCCGCCCGAGCCGGCACGAAGGCGAGCAGCGCCGCGGCGAACGCGGTCGCGAGCAAGCCGAGAGATCTGAAGGATCGCAAAGCCATGGCAGCAGAAACTCGCGCGGCCGGTCGAAGTTGCGCCCAGCCTTCGACATGGCGCATACCCCGCCTCCGAGCCCGTCGCAGGCTAGCGGATCGAGATCTGGGCGGTTCTGCTGAAGATCGTGGCGCCGTTCGGATACGACCATCGCAGCCTGACAGAGCCGCTTCCCGGAAACCGCTGGGCGACATCGAAGTAGCCGTAGGGGTCGGTGAGCTCGACTCTGCGCACCGTCCGGAAGTCGCGCGTCCCCACCGCCCGCAGCTGAATTTCGACGACCTGAGGCCTGCGTGTGGTGAGCCGTGCGAAGCGAGCTGGGCGGACGCATCCCCAGACTTCGAGCGGCTGGCTGGCCGCGCCGGAGGCGACCGGTAGGAACAGCGGCATCCGGTAGGCGTAGAACGTCTGCTTGGGCTTGCCGTCCGCGAACTCGAGGCCTGTGACGAAGTAGCCAGCCCCGGGCGGGGGATCGATCAGTAGGTACTGGTTGTAGGACCGGATGCGCGGATCGCGCCAGCTGATCCACTCCGCCCAGTTCAGATACAGCGCGGCGGTCGCGGGCGGTACGCCTCCCGGGAAGGGGGGATCGGTCTTGTATCCGTACTCGGTCGAGTACAGCGGAAGGCGCGGCCGCGAACCGTAGAGCTGCTGGACGCTGTCGAGCAGGCTCTCGAGCTTCGGCAGCTGGGGGAGATCGGCATAGTCAGTTCCGCCGGGCACGGTCGGCGTCGGGACGGTCGGCGCAAACGCCTGCGGATATGGATGGACTGCGAAGCCGCTGGCTTCGAACAGGGCGGGATGCAGGCGCGGGAACCGGGCCGACGCGGCGGCATCGGGCGGACAGCCACGCGCCAGGGCGGCGGCACCTCGGAACTGCCTGAGCCGAGCGTCGACGCAATACAGCGCCCGGACGAACCGCAGAGGGACCATTCCACTGAAGTTTCCGGGCTCGTCTCCGAGCGCAAGACCTCGCGGTGCGAGCTCGCCGATCAGGATCGTGTCGGCACCATGGCCGGTCTGTCCGAGCGCACCCCAGGCGGCGTCGAGCAGCGCACGGTAGAGCGTTGGCGCGACTTCGATGTTCGAGTGGTCAATCGCCTGGGGCGCGAGGTTTGGGCCGTAGTTGGGCTCGTTCCACACCGACCAGAAGCTGACCCGGGGCAGCGGTCTCGCTCCACCGGGTGGGATGTAAGCGCCGCTGTAGCGCCTGCCGACCGCGCGCACGAACGCCCCGAACTGCGCGGGAGAGGGTCGCCAGGCAGCAGCGTAGGAGCGGTTGTGAGTGGGTGCGCCGGCGACGGCTGCCCACCGTGGTGGAGGAGGGCCGAGCGTCAGATCGACTCCGATTCCGACCCGGCGAGCATCGCTCACGATCGCGTCGTACGGGGCCCAGCCTGGCGCCGCGTACCAAGCCGGATCAGCGGGGCGAAAATGATGCGGGCGGACGCGAGAGCCGGCGTTCGGCGCCAGCGAGCTCCATGCGACGTCGACCCGGACCACGTCCACTCCCAGCCGCCTGAGCAGGCGGACAGTTCCGGCGGGATCCGAGAACAGCTGTCCGGTCTCGAAGATGGAGATCATCGGAGCGCCCCGCTGTGGCGGACGCGGAGCCGGCGAACCGCCGCAGCCGGCCAGGACGGTCACCGACAGCAGCACGCATGCAAGGACGCTCATCCGGCCCTTCATATGGGTGGCTGAAACGGCCGTCCGGATCAAGAGTTACGTCGTCATCGTCGCGCAGCGCCGCCGTGAAGTGGCGCGTGCTCCGGGCGCGCCAAGCCTCGGCAGGATACGGCACGGTCACCCGCTCGGGCGCAGCCCGCCCGCGGCCACCTAAGCTTCCCGCTCGATGCGACGGCCCCTCACATCCCTGGCGGTCGCCTGCGCGCTCGCGACGTGCGTGGCGCTCGGCCAGGCGGGCGTCGCCACCGCCGGGGGACTGCCGCCGGCCGTCGTCGACTGCCACGCGCACAGCAAGCTCACGCGCCACTACTCGGCGAGCGAGCTCCGCGTCGCGCTCTCCCTGATGCCGCCCGACATCACCCAGTACACGGACTGCTACGACGTGATCGAGCGACAGCTGCTCAGCGAGATCGGCTCCCAGAAGCTGACGAGCGGTGCCGGCGGGACGTCGAACGGCTCGTTCCTCCCGACGCCGGTGCTGGTCGCGATCGTCGTGCTGGCGGTGGCGGCGGCGACGCTCGGCGTCGTGGCACTGCGCCGGCGGCGGTGACTACCGGACGGTGATCTTGACGACGCGGCTGTAGATCTGGGGACCGGACGGGTACTTCCAGCTCAGCCTCACCGCGCCGCTGGCGGTGAAGCTTTCGCGGACATCGAAGTATCCCCGGGGGCTCAGGATCGGGACGGTGTAGAGCGTTCGGAACGGGCCTTTCGATCCAGCTCGGTATTGGATCGCGACGACCTGGTTGCCCGAATACACGTGGGCCGGGCGCACGCACCCCCAGATCTCGAGCCGCCGGCCATGGCGCGTCGAGGTGACTGGTAGGAACACAGGCATTCGGAAGGCGTAGAACGTCGCCTTGGGACGTCCGCTCGGAAGCAGCAGGCCGCTTGCGAACACGTGGGTCACGGGGTCCTCGAGCAGGTATTGCGAGTAGCTGACCAGTCGCTTCTGGCGCCAGCTCAGGTATTCCGCCCAGTTCATGTAATACGC